>CAYUSG010000051.1:0-21788 GCA_964447355.1 uncultured Paenibacillaceae bacterium | reverse complement strand
ATTGCCCTATTCAAGTCGTATATGAGATATACTTATGTCAAATGGGGGGCTTTGATATGAATGCACATGAAATAGACTACAGGTTATACGGCGAGGAAATGCAATTTGTAGAAATTGAACTGGATCCGCGGGAAAGTGTCATTGCTGAAGCTGGAGCACTCATGATGATGGACGCAGGCATTGATATGGACACGATCTTCGGTGATGGCAGCGAACAACAGGGATTGATGGGCAAATTACTCGGTGCGGGTAAGCGGCTGCTCACGGGAGAAAGCTTATTTATGACGCTATTCACGAATCAAGGAAGCGGTAAGCAAAGCGTTTCATTTGCCTCACCTTACCCAGGCAAAATTATTCCCATGGATCTAAGCGAGCTGGGTGGCAAAATCGTTTGTCAGAAAGATGCATTCTTATGTGCCGCGAAAGGTGTATCGGTAGGGATTGAATTTCAGCGTAAGCTAGGGGCAGGATTTTTTGGCGGGGAAGGCTTTATTATGCAAAAGGTTGAAGGCGATGGCCTGGCATTCCTTCATTCCGGAGGCACGATCTATGAACGAACGCTTGCTCCGGGTGAAATGATTAAGGTAGACACCGGCTGCCTTGTAGCTTTCACACAAGGTATAGATTATGATGTGACGTTCGTAAAAGGGATCAAGACAGCCTTTTTCGGCGGAGAGGGCTTATTCTTTGCAACCTTAAAGGGTCCAGGTAAAGTATGGATTCAATCGCTTCCATTCAGCCGTATGGCCGATCGCATCATTGCTGCGGCTGGACCTAGCGGACGCAAGGAAGAGGGAAGTATTCTAGGCGGGTTAGGCAATTTACTTAACGGTGATAACAGATAACATGCATTTAAAGCAGAGTGAAGTGTTGCAGGGTTCACTCTGCTTTAAGCTCATGGTTCTTTACTCATATTTACATCGGTTTTTGGATGCGTCAGCACGCTGTGCACTGCATTAAAAATTAGTTAAAATGCAGGAGAATCCATGCTATAATACTGGAGTGGATGATATAGTTCAATTGTTTAACTATTATAAAGAGAAAACCATGTAAGGTGTTCATCTTAAGAAGGGAGTTTCGTATGAGTTTGAAGGTAGAAGAAACGACAAAGCGTCATCGCAGCATCAGGCGTATAGGTTTGGGACTTAGCTTGTCCATGCTTGTTCTATGGGCTACAGCTTGTTCCGCAGGTGCACCTGAAGAGCAAGCGGAAGAAAAAGTAACACCTGTTGTAGTTGAAGTTGTAGATCAAAGGGATTTAACAGTTAAGGAAGAAATCGCGGGTATTTTAATGGCTAATGCAGATGTAACCCTGCTTCCTAAAGTTAGCGGTACATTAACGGAATTATTCGTAAAAAATGGGGAATCCGTTCAAGCGGGACAAGAAATTGGACAAATTGATACGGAAGAGCTGCAACGCTCACTTGATTTGGAGAAATCAAGCTTGGACTTAGCCCAGATCGAATACGATTTAGCTAAATCAAGAGATGCCCAAGCTCAGAATACAGCTAAGAACGAGCTTCGAGCTGAAGGTGTAGCAGCAGATCAAACAAGGGAAAATTTAGTCCAGTCTCAATTAAGTGTGAAACAAGCAGAACAAACTTTGGTTCAGGCTAGATTGAGATATGATCAAGTACAACAGCAGCTAGAGGATGCGAAATTGTTAGCACCGATCTCTGGCGAAATCTATAAGGTACATGTGGATGAGCATGAGTTAGTTTCACAGCAATCTGCTATCGTGTCCATAGTCAATCTAGACCCGATTCGAATTGTATCGGATGTCAGCATTCAACAGCTTCAGCGTTATACTTTAAATCAAAATGTACAAGTATATATCCCAGAATTAAATAAAAGTGTTGAAGGAACTATTGATTTCCTTTCACCTGTTGCTGGAGATGGAGGCTTGTACACAATCGAGGCCGAAATTAGTAATGACGATCGTACGTTAAAGCAAGGTATGATTGCGAAGATTCAGACAGACCAGGTGATTTCCAGTAATGCACTGGTTGTTCCAACAACCTCAATTGTGGAAAAAGAGGGCAAAAGCTATGTGTTTGCAATCAATAAAGACACAGCTTCTGAAGTCGCGGTCAAGGTTCTTGAAACCCAAAGCGAATGGAGCGCAATTGAAAGCAGTGAATTGAAACCAGGGGATCAGATCGCCGTAAAAGGCCAAATTACATTAATAGATGGAGCCAAGGTGAAGATCGTCGAGGAGGATCGTTAACGTGAAAATCGTAGACTTATCCGTTCAACGTCCTATCGGTGTTGTCATGATCGTCATCGCTATATTAGCGCTAGGTTTTGTTTCACTAGGCAATACTGCGATTGACTTGTATCCTAAGATTGACCTGCCCATAGCTGTAGTCTCAACGAGTTATCAAGGAGCAGGCCCCGAAGAAATTGAGAATTTGATCAGTAAACCACTGGAGTCCGTATTAAGTTCACTTCAAGGCATAGATACGATTCAGTCTCAATCACAAGCAAATGCTTCAATGGTTCTGCTGATGTTTGATTCAGGGGTTAAACTGGACGATGCTTTATATGAAGTACGTGAAAAGGTTGACCAAGTTAAAGGGTTCCTGCCTGAAGACGCAGATGATCCCGCGGTCCTCCGGTTTGACCCACAGCAAATGCCTGTGGTATGGCTTGGATTAAGCGGGGCTTCGCTTGAAGAGCTGCAAGAAATTGCAGAAGATCAAGTAGAGCCAATTCTCTCTCGTGTGAAAGGTGCTGCTTCTGTTTCGATTCAGGGGGGGCGAACGCGTGAAATTTTAATTGAGTTAGACCAGGCTAAATTGACCCTACATGGTTTAACTTCAGCTCAAATTATGCAGTCTCTAAGCAGTGAGAATCAGTCCGCTTCTGCGGGTGTCGTGTCCAAAGGTACACAAAACTTGCAGATTCGAGTGGATGGTGAATATACGTCCATTGAGGATATTGGAAATACATTGATTATGCTGCCTCAAGGCGGTAGTCTTAAGCTGAAAGATGTTTCGACGATCAAGGATACCTTTAAAGAAATAACTTCGATTACCAAAGTGAACAATGAGCATGCATTAATTATTTCGGTTCTCAAGAAATCGGACGGCAATACGGTTCAAGTTGCGGATGGTATTCTTAAATCAATGAATGAAATTAACGAAGTATTGCCGCGCGGGGTGGAATTATCCGTAGTAATGGACACATCAGTTTTCATTAAGCAGTCCATTTCATCGGTCTTTAATAATATGGTGACGGGTGGTATTTTTTCCATTCTTGTCCTCATTCTATTCTTGAGAAGCATTAGGGCTACACTAGTTATTGGAGTTTCCATTCCGATTGCTATTGTTTCAACCTTCATACTGATGTATTTCACAGGTCAAACCGTGAATATTCTGTCGATGGGGGGGCTTGCGCTAGGGATCGGGATGATGGTGGACAGCTCTATCGTTATTCTCGAGAACGTGTATGATTATCGTCAGCGAGGGTATTCCATTAAAGAAGCGGCTAAATTGGGGGCTGCTGAATTAGCCCCAGCAGTTATAGCATCTACTACAACGACATTAGTTGTATTCTTGCCTATTGTGTTTGTACAGGGGTTAGCTTCTGATTTGTTTACACCTCTTGCACTGACCGTTTCATTCTCGCTTATAGCATCATTAGTCGTGGCGGTTACATTAGTACCGATGTTGTCATCGCAATTTCTAGTAAAATATAGTGAGAAGCAGCAGAAGGAAAATCGTTTTGATCGGGCATATAATCGTTTGATGTCAGTTTATAAAAGGGCATTGAAATGGTCCTTAAACCATCGAAAATCCGTCATTGGTCTAACAGTATTAGCGATGGTACTGAGCTTAGGCTTGTCTGGCTTCGTCGGAGCGGAGTTTATTCCTTCTTCCGACCAAGGACAAATCCAGGTTTCAATAGAAACGCCATCGGGCAGTCAATTATCGGAGACCCAGGCAGTTGCTGAGAAAGCGATGATCAGCCTGGAAAAATATGAAGATGTCATTGAATCCCATTATGTTACCATAGGCGGGGGTGGATTCGACCCAACGGATATCAGTGCGAATTCAGCTACGCTAACGATTCAGATGGTTCCAGCTTCAGAACGTGACATGACGACAAAGCAATTGTTAATTGAATTAAATGAACAGTACGCAGAAATACCGGGAGCAGAAATCGAAGCTTCGGTTATGGGAGCCTCCATCTCAACGGGGGATCCTATTGAAATCGGTATTATCGGTCAAGATCAGGTTGTATTAGAACAGCTTGCTGAGCAAGTTGAATGGCTAATCTCAGAAATACCTGGGACACATAATGTAAGTTCCTCAGCGAGCGAAGGAAGACCCGAACTTCAAGTTCAGGTCGACCGTGAAATGGCTTCGCAATATGGGTTAACCTACCAGCAAGTTATGGATGAAGTACAGACAGCATTTGTAGGTAAAATTGCTACCCGTTACCGTGAGGATGGCGGGGAATACGATGTCAGAATTATTCTGCCTGAAGAGCAGCGAGAAGAAATTCGTAACATCGAACAGTTAAATATTCAGACTGCAAGCGGTCAATTGATTCCATTGTCTACCGTTGCTAAACTGGAAGAAGCTACGGGTCCTTCTATGATTACGAGGGAGAATCAACAAAGACGGGTTAATGTCTCAAGTGAGCTCCTTAACCGAGATTTGGCGAGTGTCACTTATGATATCCAGACTGTATTAGCAACAATGAATTTCCCAGACGGTTATACGTATACAATGGGCGGACAAACCGAGGATATGATAGAATCGTTTACGAAATTAGCGTTAGCGCTGGTATTCTCTATCTTCTTAGTTTATCTAGTCATGGCAGTTCAGTTTGAATCTATACTTCATCCGTTTATCATTATGTTCTCCATGCCAACATCTTTAGTCGGTATTTTTATCGGTTTGTTTATAACAGGTAAACCATTTAGTATTCCGGCATTTATTGGTATCATCATGCTGGCAGGGATCGTGGTGAATAACGCGATTATCCTAGTGGATTATATTAACATTCTAAGAAGACGCGGAATGGATCGCAACGAAGCGATTCTAGATGCGGGTCCAAGTCGCGTGCGGCCCATTCTAATGACCACTTTAACTACCGTGCTTGGGATGATTCCGCTTGCGCTTGGTTTGGGTGAAGGGGCAGAAGCACAGGCGCCGTTAGCAGTTGTTATCATTTTCGGTTTATCCGTATCGACGGTCTTTACATTAATATTAATTCCAGTTATGTACACGTATATGGATGATTTATCAAACAAATTGTCTAAGCTGATAAAATGGAGACCGAAATGGAGAAAACCGAAAGCAAGTAAAACAAAAGAGGCTTAAACGTTGTTGGAATAATTCTTGTGGAACTCCCCATAATAAATATGAACATGGGGGTGAACCAGGATATGCCTAGAAATCGCAGCGAAAGCTATAACCAGCAGCAGAATAAGGACAGTATGATGGAGGAATCCCAGACATTAAAGCCGAATAAAGCGAAGGAGTTTCCTCCCAGTCTGAACCAAATTGATAAACATATCAATGAGTAGTGAGAGCGGAAGAGCCGATGGTCCTAATGAAGGGCTGTCGGTTTTTTTGCGATTTCATAATAAGTACTAACGACCTTATGAAATGAATCGTAAAATGAAATATAATAAATTTATACATTAGTCCGATAGAATGAATGGGGGGAAGGATAGATGCAGAGAATACAACAACATGTCCTTCAACAGGAACATTATATGACGGCGTCTGACGGCAAGGCTGTCTTCTTCAGAACATGGGAGCCTCCAGCAGAAAACTCACCTACACGCGGGGTAGTACAAATTGTTCACGGGATGTCAGAGCATTCTGGCAGATATCAGGATTTTGCTGAATTTTTAGCTCGACATGGGTATCCGGTCTTGGCTCTTGATCTTCGAGGTCACGGCAAAACGGCTGAAGTAAATAATGAGTATGGTTTTTTGGGGGAAAGTGAAGGTTGGTCCAGGGTCGTTGCGGATATGTTGGAATGTTCGTTATGGATGGAGACGAAGTGGCATGAGCGCAGAATCATTATGTTGGGGCATAGTATGGGATCTTTACTAGCAAGGCGTTTTGCCCAACAATATGGTGAACGGCTTACAGCCTTGATCTTGTCAGGGTCCGTAGCAGCGGGGAGGAGAACGGCAAGACTCGGTCGTGCACTTTCTAGATTAGAGTCGCGGCGCATTGGGATGAGAACGCCTAGTCCAACGTTAACGAAGTTCATTTTCAGTAGGCGGCATAAAGATATCCAGATTAGAAGGAATGCTTTTGATTGGCTTAGCCGTGATAGTAGTAAGGTAGATGAATTCGTAAATGACCCACTGTGTGTAAAACAATTGAGTGCTCATTTCTTTCATGATTTTTTCAAAGGGATGGAACAGTTAAATGAAATGGACAATGAACGTAGAATACCTAAGGATTTGCCAATCATGATGTTCTCAGGCAGCAAAGATCCCGTAGGATTATTCAGCCGAGGCGTACTAAGAATTCACGAGAAATATCGGATGTTAGGCCTTCGCAGAATAGATTGTCGAATCTATGAGGAAGGCCGCCATGAAATGTTGAATGAAATTAACCGATCAGAAGTATATACCGATATTTTAAATTGGTTTAAGCGCCGTGGTTTATTTTCTTAATGAACTCACGCACTTCTTCTATTGATTTTTCGTTAAAGCTGGGGTAACCGTGATCTTGCAGCGAAATGAGTTTTTGCTCCCAAACGGGGTATATTCCTTGCCATAAACCTACTAACGTATAATAATCGGACGCACCAATGCGTCTTAGAAAACAAACGTACTCTCCTTCGGAAAAAGGACCGGTGTATGTTTGATTCAGCGGGTCAGATGGATTGGGCAATGGATCGATGCCTGAAGTTACAAGCTTAACAACAGCATCGGTCTGACCTTTCATGACCGTTTGCACATGGAGCGTTTGTGCATAATTCTTCACTTTGCCCGAACTTACGCTGCTGCCAGTATCTTGTTCCTGGTCTGGACTGTCCAGCCAGCCAAACACGATGAGATCTGATCCATAGACCAATTGTTCAGCAGAATGAGTTAATGTAGTTTGGACCTTCACTTTACTTAAGTTCACAGGCTCCGCCATCATCGTGCTGGGCTGGATTAAGAACAGCAGTGCAGACAGTACGAAAATCCACTTAGCTTTCATGTGCCACCTCTAATTATTGTTTTAATAGGACCAAGCTTAGTGTTGTTTTATCTTTCAATTATCATTCATGAATATTTGCACACTAAATGTTTCATGCGTTTACTTAATTGGTTAAATCATACATTGACGCAGTATAGGTTCTGGCTATAAGATAGAATCTGTAACTTTTATATGCAAACGTTTTTATCCTTGAGATCGGGTTGATTGCGATTTCGACGAAGGTTGTTACACCTTTATTGAACTATGGTTCATTATTTTAGATGGTTAAAATTGAACAAAGGTCTATTAAAGGTGTCCAAAATGCGGTATGAATGTTTAATTGCCGCTATACAATAGAATTTATAAGCTACATAAGGGGGAGACAGTCTATGAAAAAAGGTTTAGGTGTAATTCTTGGTGTGGCCTTATTGGCTTCATCAGCTGTAATGCTTAGCGGTTGCGGGGAGAAAAGTGACGCGATTCAAATCGGGATTACTCAAATTGTAGAACACCCGTCATTGGATGCGGCGCAGCAAGGATTCATTGCAGCGCTGAAAGACGCGGGGTATGAGGAAGGCAAGGATATTGAATTCGATGTGCAATATGCACAAGGTGATGCGACGAATAACATGTCTATTGCACAGAAGTTTGCAGCAGATGAGAAGGATTTGATTCTAGCTATCTCTACAGGTTCCGCACAAGCTGCAGCTCAAGCGACCTCAGACATTCCAATCTTGTTTACAGCAGTTACTGACCCGCTTGGTGCCAAGCTTGTAGCTGAATTGGATAAACCGGGCAAGAATGTCACAGGTACCAGTGATACGCATCCCGAAGAAATTGAGAAACTGATGAATTTCATAGTAACTGAAATGCCGGATGTAAAAAGACTAGGTATTGTTGCTAATGAAGGGGAACAGAATTCGTTGATAACAATTGAAAGAGTAGAAGCTGTTCTTGATCCATTGGGCGTTGAAGTGGTGCGTTCTTCCGCTTCTAATGGATCAGAAGTCAAACAAGCTGCAGAATCTCTAATTGGGCGAGTGGATGCCATTTATGTGCCTAAGGATAATACGGTAGTAGCTTCACTGGAATCTGTTATTCAAGTTGCAGATGAGAATAACCTTCCATTATTTGTAGGGGAGAAGGATTCTGTTGAACGCGGCGGGTTTGCATCCTTTGGTTTTGAATATTATGATCTTGGCTATACTACTGGCAAAATGGCTGTTGAAATTCTAAAGGATGGTAAGAACCCAGCTGAAATACCAGTTGGTTATCCGGAATCCTTGGACTTGTCGATTAATCAAACGGCTGCAGCGAATATGGAAGTCGAAGTGACAGAATCCATGTTGAACCAAATTAAAGACAAAGAAAAGCATTTGTTCGAATAATATGAATGGATATGAAAAGTGGTCTAAAGCAAATAGGCCACTTTTCATGCTTATGTTTTGGAGGTAGAAAAGATGGGTGTGGCACTTTGGGGGGCACTAGAGCTGGGGCTTCTATATTCCATTATGGCCTTAGGCGTATATTTAACTTTTCGTATTTTAGATTTTCCTGATCTTACGGTGGACGGGAGCTTTACTACAGGTGCTGCGATAGCAGCTGTAATGATTACGGGAGGATTTTCTCCGATTCTGGCAACTTGTGTTGCATTTCTCGGAGGATGTGCTGCCGGAACCATTACAGGCCTTCTTCATACTAAAGGGAAAATAAATGCATTGCTGTCAGGGATTCTAATGATGATTGCGCTGTATTCCATCAATTTGAGAATTATGGGAAGAGCGAATATTCCGATGCTGGGCATCGACACGATCTTCACAGGTGTTGAAAGTGAGCTTGCATTCATTATTATATTTACGATGATTGTGATTGCTATAAAGGCAGCCATGGACTGGTTCCTTCATACGGAAGTAGGACTTGCCCTGAGGGCAACGGGTGACAATCAGCGAATGATTAGAAGCTTCGGGGTCAATACCGATTCGATGACCATTCTTGGAGTCAGCTTATCTAATGGTCTTGTGGCGTTATCCGGCGCGTTAGTTGCACAGTATCAGGCTTTTGCTGAAATTTCGATGGGTGTGGGAATGATCGTTATTGGTCTAGCATCTGTTATTATCGGTGAGGCTATATTCGGGGCTCGGACGGTGTTTAAAGCTACATTAGCAGTCATGCTTGGCGCAATAATATATCGATTAATTGTTGCCGTCGCATTACGTGCGGGACTTGAACCGACAGACATGAAATTAATGACTGCACTCATCGTCATTGCAGCATTGACACTTCCGATGTTTCAGAAATCTTTTAAGCAAAAAGCATTGGCACGCAAACGCAGTCATCGGCTTGACGAAGCTGCCGGCCCTGAAGGAACAGGAGGGAAGCTGTAATGCTTAAAGTGGATAAAGTCATCAAGCTGTTTAATCCAGGCACTGTGGATGAGAAAATGGCACTTAATCATGTTGATCTGCATTTGAATGAAGGTGATTTCGTAACAGTCATTGGCAGTAACGGGGCAGGCAAATCTACACTCATGAACATCATTTCTGGTGTGATGGGACCAGACCACGGTAAGGTCCTGATAGATGGATCAGATGTTTCCAATCTTCCAGAATACAGAAGAAGTGAGTGGATTGGCCGTGTATTTCAAGACCCTATGTCGGGTACAGCCCCAACCATGACGATCCAGGAAAATCTCGCGATGGCGTTTGCGCGGGGGAAACAACGCGGCTTGCGGTTAGGTGTTACTAAAAAGAAGAAAGATGTATTTAGAGAGCAGCTTAAGCGATTAGGACTAGGGTTAGAGAATCGATTGAATGCAAAGGTTGGCCTGCTGTCTGGCGGTGAAAGGCAAGCACTAAGCCTCTTGATGGCAACCTTCACTGAACCTAAGATTCTGCTCTTGGATGAGCATACGGCCGCGTTAGACCCGGCAAGAGCCGATTTGATTACGAATCTCACGCGGGATATTGTGGAAGAATCACAGCTGACAACGTTGATGGTGACCCATAATATGGAGCAGGCGATTCGACTGGGTAATCGATTGATCATGATGGACAAGGGCCGAATTATTCTGAATATATCTACAGAGCAAAAGCAAGATCTAACCGTCGAACGACTCTTGCGCGAATTTGAGAAGATTCGCGGCGAGAAATTTATTGATGATAGAGTTATTCTAGGTTAGTGATGGTGATACACATTAATGGTATAGACTAAGCTTATGAAGCAACCAACGTGGAGAGATTCGACTTCACTGCGGTTGCTTTTTATGTTTGTAGTATGATAATACATGAGACAGGCTGCTGAAGCTTTAGAAGTTAAAGCTTAATTGAACAGGTTCGGGTTCCGATATGTGATCTGGAAAAGAAATCAGCTTCGCATGAGGCGTTGTGACATTGCTTATTTCTTTTTCAGCAAGGTGGTATTTTTGCAGCAAGGCTGATATTGTCTTCCGCTTGGCATCTCTGTACCAAGTTGGCAAGGTGGATGAATGGTGATAGAGTGATCCATAAATGGATACTAACTTCGGATAGGTTTCCTTTAAAGTCTGAAAAAACCATTGCTTCACATCAGGGGTGCTTAAACGTAAAAATGATGGCATGACATATTGTGCTTTATGCTCCGCAGCCGCTTGAAACAATTCATTCAGGGCAGGCTCCTGATCGCCCAGATAAGGAAGTAACGGAGCTAGGAAAATACCGCTTCTTATCCCTGCCAGATGTAATGATTTGACGATATTCATGCGTTGAAGCGGGTAGGAGGTTGCAGGTTCAAGCGCTTTAATGATGGAAGTTTCCATCGTGCTTAAACTCACATTCACGGAGAAGTCAGGAAGTTTCTGTAACAGATCAATATCCCTTAATACTAAGGGAGATCTTGTGGTTAGAGTTGCCGGCATTTGGTATTGAACCAAAACCTCAAGGATTTGACGTGTCAGCAGTGTTTTGGCTTCAATCGGTTGATAGGGATCAGTGGCTGTACCGATTGCTATGCGTCCGATGGGGTGGCGATGCTGCTGTTTAAGTAATTTAATGAGCTGTTTTTCTAAAACGTCTGGGGCGTTGGTTTTAATTTTGATATCCTTTTGAAAGCTGTCATCTGTGTCTAACCCTAGAAATGAATGAGTGGATCGCGCATAACAGAAGCTGCAACCATGTTGGCAGCCCCTATAAGGATTGATGGACCAAGTAAAGGGCATTGAGACCGCTCTGACCCGGTTTAGGGTTGTTTTCACTGTTACATTCTCAAATTGAAGGCTTGCTGTCATGGGATCACATCCTTAAAAATATTGTTTCATTCATAGCGAACGTTTGTTCTATTATATCTCAAGTGTTGAGTGGGATCAAGTGTTCGTATAATATCAGGTGTAAGGTGGTTATAAGATGCAACAGTTAGTGAAGAAGCTTCATTTCATCGATGGTAAGGGTTATAAAGCATACAAAAATATTCAAGGGTCGTATGCTCATGATTTAGGAATGCTGTATGTGGATTATGTTCAGGGCGACCCTTTCGCTTCCCCCTCAAGAATTCGCTGTATTATCGAACCCGCGCATTCCAGATTACAACCATCCTGGTTTCAACAGCCATGGAGACGCATTGCTCTTGAAGATTACATCACAAGAGTGATAAGCTCAGCTATCCGGAATCTTGGGCGCACAAGTAAGGGAAGCGGGAAAAGTGGCTTATGGGCTATAGATTGTCCGGGTCAAGAAGTGTTGGAGCGAACAACCGTTCGCGTGACCCCTGAGCATGGTTTAGACATCAGACTTTCGATCGGGCTGCCGGCTGCAGGACGGAGGATTCTAGGTAAGCTGGCAGCTGACATGTTCACCCAACAATTAAACAGAATCTTGGAACAATCGTTAAACGCATTACATCATAATCATGCGGCTGGCTTGGAGCGGCATCTGCATTGCAGTGATATTCAGCAAACAATCAGGGACTATATTCGGGATCATCAACTCACAGCATTTGTTGCCAATGGATCGCTGCTTCCACGTCAAAGCGGTATCAGTGATCTTCCATTAGATGCAAAGCAGATCGTCCGCTTTAAATCTCCTGATTCTATGAAGATAACCATTCCAGTGCCGCACATGGGTCAGATTAGTGGAATGGCTATTAAGCAAGGGATTACGTTAATTGTTGGCGGCGGTTATCATGGAAAAAGCACGTTACTTAAGGCGCTAGAGAAAGGGGTATACAATCATATTCCAGGAGATGGCCGGGAGTATGTCATTACCGAACATACCGCTGTGAAAATCAGGGCAGAGGATGGGCGCAGCATAACGAAGGTGAATATTTCAGCGTTTATTAATCATTTGCCATTTCAACAATCGACAACAACGTTCTCAACCGACAATGCAAGCGGCAGCACTTCACAAGCAGCGAATATCATCGAAGCGCTTGAGATGGGAACCGACACACTGTTGATCGATGAAGATACTAGTGCTACGAATTTCATGATTCGTGATGCTAGAATGCAGAAGCTTGTTTCTAAGCACAAAGAACCGATCACTCCTTTTATTGATAAAATAAAATCACTGCATCAGCAGCACGGTGTTTCAACGATTCTTGTCCTTGGCGGCTCAGGCGATTATCTGGATGTTGCTGATCAAGTGATATTAATGGATACTTATGAACCTGTTGATGTAACGGCCGAAGCTAAGCGAATTGTGGAACAGACGGGTCAAACGAGAACCTATGAGGGAGGAGTAGATTTTGGCCAAATCGATGGTCGATTCATTCAATGGCATCTGCTTGATCCAATCAAGAAACAACGGGATAAAGCGGATGCGAAGGGGCTGCATACAGTGCAGTTCGGAGAGACGTTCATTGACTTATCTTATGTAGAACAGCTCATTGACCCAAGTCAAACGCGCTGTATTGCCAATATGCTCTTGTTCCTAGCGAAGCTAAAAAGGATGAATAAAGCATTGACGCTTAAGAATTCAATTCAAATGCTTTATGATGAGATTCATTCGAATGGCCTTGAGCATATATCACCGTATAAAGGTAAGCACCCTGGGGATATGGCGATGCCAAGACCGATGGAGCTAGCGGCTGCAATTAATCGATTAAGAACACTTCGTATCAAAGCTGAATGAATACAGCAGTGCTTCTAAAAATTACTTGTTCTAAACAACTGGCTGTACCTGATTAATCATGTTACACTTAACACAATCCGTATGCCTAATTCACATGGGAGGGAGAAGTGGTGTCATGAATCAAGATTTTATGCAAATCAAAGTGCTTGAAGGAGAATTGAAGCTTTCACATAAGAAGCGGGACTTAGGTTTGACCGTATCGACCAAAGAGCTGGTTGTCCAGAAACCCCATGTCAATTACCATATCAAGTTGGAAGATATGATTAGTATTGTACCCACAGAAGGCATGACTTGGAAACCCAAAACCATTGTGCAATCCCAAGCTTCGAAGCATGAAATTAGAAGTGTTGGCATCGGCCTAAACCATTATAGAATTTATGCGGCAGGGGCCATAATGCACAATCGCAGCGGAATGTTTGAGTTAGGTGCGGTTGAGATGATTATTCCGATACATCCTGAGCTCTTGAAGCTTATCGGCACCTATGCTAAGCTGGAGCAAATCAAATAAAGGATAGAGACGATGACCCGTATGTTGAGTTTCGTCTCTTTTTTGTTATCACGTAACGTTGTATAATCAATCTTGGCATGAATCCATTTCAGTAGAGGTTAGGAGAGAATACAGCTTGCAGGTAGATATTTTAAAATGGTTTACAGGTTTACAGAATGAAGCATTGAATGCTATTGTTTCTGTCTTAACCTTTATGGGCACGGAAACATTTTACTTGATCATTCTGCCCATCTTGTACTGGTGTGTATCCAAACGCTGGGGGTTTCGCCTGGCTTACGCGTTCGCAGCATCCGCTTTAATCAATTTCATTGTTAAGGATTGGGCTGGTGTAAAACGTCCGATTGGTATAGAAGGGATTCATTCTAATTTGGAGGCTACAGATGTAAATCACCCCCTTTATCCCTATGACTCCTTCCCAAGCGGACATGCCCAGCTATCCACTACTTTTTGGTTAAGCACAGCATGGGTTCTGAAACGAACCTGGATGTGGGTGTTAGCATTCACAATGATGGTATGCATTGCTTCTGCCAGGTTATATTCCGGGGTCCACTGGACCACTGACGTTTTGGCAGGTATGTTACTTGGTGCACTGGTAGCGGTGATAGCTATGTGGTTTTCTCATTCCCCTTTAATGATCAGGCTGTCCGATCCATTAAAATGGCTTGGTTTAATTTTATTTCCGGCTGTTTTGTATGTTTTATTCCCTGGGGCGGATCAAGCCAAGGTTGCTGGATTTCTAATTGGAGCAAGTATAGCCAATGGGATTGAGCAGCGAAGCATCCGATTTGATTTACATACGTCGATTTGGAAAAAGGGAATCGCAATCCTCATTGGTCTTGCAGGTCTATTAGTGATCAAATCACTTATTAAATCTGCCTTGCCAGTTGCTGCGTGGTCTGATCTCATAAGATACGGAGTCATGGGGTTGTGGGTTTTTGCAATGGGACCGTGGTTATTTGTTAAACTTAAATTATACCGGGAAACGAATCAATATAAAGTGCGGAATCCAGCATGATAGTGCATTATGAAGCGGTTTTAAAAAGGAGATTTTCACTATGGCTATTGTTGATATTACTATTATTCCAATCGGAACACAGAGTGCTAGTGTAAGTCCTTATGTTGTAGAAATTCATAGAACAATTCAGCGTTTTAAGGGAAAGGTAAGTTATCAATTAACGCCCATGAGCACGATTCTTGAGGGAGAATTAGAGGAACTTTTGGAAGTGATTAAAGCGATTCACGAAGTTCCTTTTCAGCTTGGTGCTGAAAGAGTAGCTACGAATATTCGTATTGATGATCGTAGAGATAAAGAGCTTCACATGGACAAAAAAGTAGAGAGTGTCCTGAATAAACTGGATGGTTAAGCCGCCCGAACCCATACATTTACTTAGTATAAGTGACTACAGAATCACTCTGTAGTTACTTTTTTGTCATCTATTGAAGCCATTTCACAAATAGCAATTCAGCATCATCTATAAATGCAGCTGTTCTTGAGGCATCAGAAAGGTTGGGCTCCGCTCAAAATGGTTACTTATTGATGTTATTAAAATAGTGTCCATAGGACTATGGACGGAACTGTATTTTCTTTTTGTTGAATATGTTTTGTAAGCGTTTTACGATTGAAGTAATCCTATTCGGAATGAAGCACAGCATATCCAGTCCAAAATGATCCACATAGAGAGTTGATAAATTCATTTAAGCCCCATACATCGAATTGAAACGCTTGCACAACAATACTGAAAGATGCATGATGGTATTAGTAAGGTCGTGCACTATTGATTCACAAGATCCTTTACAACTATTTTGAGGGGGAAACATATGAATTTTGACCCAACGACAACCGAAGTTAACCCGATTATTATTGATGCCTTGTATTATTTAGGTATAGGTGCGGCAATTATTTTATGTGCTGTGAATCTATTTATTCTAATTGAGACTTTGCGGAAGAAGCGAGTGTTTGTCGGTTTTCAAATGAAGGATTGGGGCTGGGTTTTGTTTGCAGTGTTCTTCTTAACTTTGTACACTCTATGCTTCTATTCTATCCCAGCTACTTTTTTTAACGGGGCTGCTTGGAATGATGTTCTGGAAGCAATGCCTGATAATACTCTCAATGCTTTAGGGATTTGGTATATCACAGGCCTGTTCATCATCGCCTCTTTTGCACAAGCTTTTATGTTTGTATATAAGGAGCGTAAACAGTTCGTCTCGGTAACATTACTGAGTATTATCAGCGGTTTCTCGGGTACATTGCTAATTTCGGTGTTGCATCAGGCAACAAGGGATTTGGGTAATGTTTCAAATTGGATTGTGTATTTCATCTTTGCGGTCACGCTTTCAATCGGCGGCGTCAAAATTACACAAATGAAACTGGTCAGGATCACTAGTCAAATCGTATATGAAAAAAGAGTAGAGTATATCGAAAAAATCATGAGCTCCAAATATCAGAACTTTGAACAAATTGAGGATGGCAACATTCAAGCGAGTTTAAATAATGATACTGAGACCATCAGTAATTTTGCGTCGGTATTTGTCACTCTACTAACAAGTGCAATGACGACACTGGGCTGTTTCCTTTATTTATCGATCATTAATGTGTACTCATTATTATTATCACTGGGCGTACTTGTCGTGGCAGGAGCACTATTTGCGTTAACAGCCAAAAACGTAGATAAATACTGGGAGAGAAGTCGTGATATTCAGAACGTATTCTTCAAATTTATCAATGATTTGACTGCTGGGTTCAAGGAATTAAGACTCCGTGTGGCAAAAAATACGGAATTTAAAACAGATATGATCCAAACGACGCATGAATATGTTGAGACCAAGTTGCTGGGCGATCAGAAATTCATTAATGTCAGGGCCGTTGGAGAGGCCATCTTCTATTTGGTGCTTGGTGCAGTTGTATTTATTTTTCCGCTAATTTTTCAACAGATAAGCAAGGAAGAATTAATGTCATTTTTACTCATTCTCATCTACATATCAGGACAAATTACGATATTAATGTCAACGATTCCGCAATTGCTGGAAATTAGAATCAGTTGGAATCGGCTGAACAAAAGCTTGGAAGCATTAACGAATCACGATCAAGTTAATGTGGACAAGCTCAATCAAGCTTCTCAGACACAATCCATCCAACTCGAATTAAGGGACGTCACCTATCAGTATCATCGCATATCTGGAGATGCATTTAGTGTGGGGCCGATTAATTGCGATTTTCACTCTGGGGAGATCGTATTTATTACAGGGGGCAATGGCAGCGGGAAGTCTACTTTAGCTAAACTAATAACCGGGCTTTATGCTCCGCAAGAGGGCAGCATCCATTTGAACGGTGAGCAGGTAGAGCATGAAGCGCTGGGTGAATATTTTTCAACTATTTTCAGTGACTTTTATTTGTTCGATAAGCTGTACGGCATTGATTACGAATTGATGAAAGACAAAATTCAATATTATGTTGAACAATTACAGTTAACTGGAAAGGTTACAATTGAGAACGGACGCTTCAGCACTACGACACAACTATCTACGGGGCAGAAGAAACGTTTAGGTTTGCTGGTTAGCTATTTAGAAGATGCACCGATCGTACTGTTTGATGAGTGGGCGGCCGATCAAGATCCGCAATTTAGAAAATTTTTCTATGAGACGCTGCTTCCTGATTTAAAGCAGAAGGGAAAATGTGTGATAGCTATTACACATGACGATCACTACTTCAATTTAGCAGATAGAATGGTCCGGATGGAATTGGGTCAGATGGTTCAATCAGATGCCTCAGCTACGAGTCATTAAGAGATACTTGAGATCATTCCGTTCTGTTTAAGCAAAAAGAGTTTAATGCTGATTTTCAATTCGATATTTACATCGACATTAACGAATTCAAGTCATATATTATGAAAAAAGTTATATGATATGAACGCATACTGAAAATACAGCGTAATAAGGTCAGGAGGATTACGTATGCACACCATCAAGTTAATTTGCATGAGTTATGCCGGAGGAGCTTCGTCTAATTTTTCAAACTGGGGTAAAGATCTTGCCCCGCACATTAAATTAATCGCCGTTGAATATCCTGGGCGAGGCAGACGGTTCAGTGAACCTTTCTGCCAAAGCATTTTAGAAGCAGTGGACGATATATACAATCAGATCAAACATGAGCTGGATGAAACACCGTTTGCATTGTTTGGACACAGTATGGGCAGTGTACTTGCATTTGAGCTTGCTTATAAGCTGTTAGCTAAGGGACATCAACTACCGCGTCATCTGTTTTTCTCTGGCAGCGATGCGCCGCACTTAAGAGGCGATGATAAGAAATTGCATATTTTACCGGATGAGGAATTCCTTCAAGAAATAAATGACTTGGAAGGGACTCCGCAGGCTTTCTTCGAGCAGAAAGAATTGTTGGATATTTTTATGCCTATTTTGAGAAACGACTTCAAAATGATAGAGGAATATAGCTTTGAAGAAAAACCGATGAAGCTGAAAAGTGATTTCTCAGTGTTCTATGGAACAGAGGAAGAACTAAAGGGAGATATTAACGGTTGGGCAGTGCACACTGAGAAGGAATGTCAAATACATGCATTTGAAGGCGGCCATTTCTTTATCAATGATAAGAGAGAAGAGGTCTTGCAGCGTATTAATGATGTGTTAACGAAAGACAGCATTGTTAATTATAGATAGGAACTGGATCCATGTGCCGAGGTCTGCTAAGTTGGAGAGCATCTATTCATCTTGGGTACTCGTCTGATATGCTGGTGACCTCGGTGGATACATCTGTCCGTCTAGTTAAATAATGGCTAGAATATTGTTGACATAAATTGTATATCTTCGTAAATGATAGCGCTATCATTGTCAGTGGTTGTCCTCTATAATTTAGGATAAAGGTCCCTTTTTATTACTATGATTGATTTATGAATTTAATAGATTTCCAGATTAACCCTTTGAACCAAGGAATTTCAGTCATTTCTCATCCTAATTGGGATGAACTAAATGTAGAGGAGTTATGACTATGGAAATGAATCCGCATCAATTTGCTGACGATGTTAACCAAGGCAATCAATTTTATTTGAACAGTCAAACAAGCAGGGAATCCAATGCTCGCTCCTATCCTAGAAGATTGCCGCTCGCGATTAAGAAAGCCTACGGAATAATAGTAGAGGATATGGAAGGTAAGCAATATTATGACTGTTTGGCATGCGCTGGCACCTTAGCACTGGGTCATAATCATCCAGTTGTCATTGAAGCCATTCAAGACTTTATTGCAAGCGGGTATCCTATGCAAACCTTAGACATAACGACACCCGTCAAAGAGGCTTTTGTAGATGAGGTATTCACTTCGTTACCAGCCGAATTTGCCAAACGAGCTAAGATTCAGTTTTGCAGCCCTTCAGGTACGGATGCCGTTGAAGCCGCTCTAAAACTAGTAAAGACCGCAACAGGGAGAGGGACGATGCTGTCTTTCCATGGTGCATACCACGGCATGTCACAGGGCTCGCTTGCTTTAATGGGGAGTTTAGGTCCGAAGACGGCAATTCAAGGCTTAATGAATAATGTGCAATTTATTCCATTTCCCTACAGCTACCGATGTCCATTTGGCTTAGGGGGAGAACTGGGAGCCGAGGTGAACAGCCGTTATATCCACACGGTGCTGAATGATCCTGAAAGCGGTATCGTTTCCCCGGCAGGGATGATTGTTGAAGCGGTTCAAGGAGAGGGCGGAGTCATTCCCGCGCCTAAAGAATGGCTAAAGGAGATCCGCAGATTAACGCAGGAACGCAGTGTTCCGCTCATTATGGACGAGGTTCAATCGGGAATCGGCAGAACAGGTAAAATGTTCGCCTTCGAACATGCAGATATCATTCCTGATGTCATTGTGATGTCCAAAGCGATTGGAGGCGGGCTGCCGCTGTCGATCATCGTTTATGATGAATCGTTAGATCAATGGCGTCCTGGAGCACATGCGGGAACGTTTCGCGGCAACCAGATGGCCATGGCGACAGGTCTTGCAACGCTTAAATTTATTAAGCAGCATCAATTAGATGAAGCGGCGGCGATTAAGGGTGAGCAGCTCTTTAGAAAGCTTGAACATATTCAAGCGGAAACACATTGCATCGGTGAGGTTAGAGGTCGAGGTCTCATGATCGGCGTTGAAATCGTGAATATGAATGAAGCACCTGATGCGATCGGAAGTTATCCCGCTTTTACCGAACTGGCTCAAACGATTCAGAGGGAGTGTTTCTCCAGAGGATTAATTGTTGAACTCGGCGGACGGCATGGCAATGTAGTTCGTTTCCTTCCTCCATTAATTGTTACAGAAGAAGACATCGAACACATATGTGATATTTTCTACCGTGCAGTTAGAGTGTCAGAGCGTTCTATTGAATATCGGGTATAAGTTCATCCAGGAACATAGAAGTCCAACTCGAAGTGATGTATCGGGTTGGACTTATTGTTGCGCCTTGAAAGCATTATCACAAAGCATGAATGCACGTCATTGATTGGCTTCGAATAAAAGTTTTTCTTATAATGGAATGGAGTGAGATATTGACTGTATACCCCATTGAAGGAGTGAAATTAGAATGAAATTCCGGAAGCTTGGTAAGAACGGACCCGAAGTGTCAGTACTGGGATTTGGTGCATGGGCGGTAGGCGGTAATTGGGCCCATGGCTGGGGTGATCAAGATGACCAAGAATCAATCCGAGGCATTCACGCAGCATTAGATGCGGGTGTGACCTTGTTTGATACCGCGGCAGTCTATGGCTTAGGTCATTCAGAAGTAGTCATTGGGAAAGCGTTAAAAGGCCAGCGGGACAAGGTGGTCATTGCTACAAAATGCGGGATGGTTTGGGACGAAACAGGACATGTAACTCGAAATGGAAGTTATGAATCCATATTACGCGAAGCAGAGGGTTCATAACGCCGATTAGGAACCGATTATATAGATATATACCAAATGCATTGGCCTGATACGCAGACAGGCGCACCAGCAGAAGAGACGATGCGGGCGATGGATCGCCTCGTGCAGGAGGGTAAGGTTAAGTGTGTAGGCGTTAGTAATTATGATGTGCCATTATTGGAGCAATCCATGAAAGTACGTCATGTGGATTCGTTGCAGCCTCCGTATTCAATTCTGCGACCCCGTGTAGAACAGGAGCTCCTGCCTTATTGTCAGAGGCATGGGATTGGGGTTATAGCTTACAGTCCCTTAACCTCGGGCTTATTATCAGGGCGATATGCGAAGGATCACACCTTTCCCGAGAACGATTGGCGTTCAAGATCAAAGGCGCATACAGGCGAGGGCTTTAAGAAAAATATGGAGATCGTTGATCAACTGAAAGTGATTGCAGCGGATTATCGTCTAACGGTTGCACAGCTCGCTTTGGCTTATGTATTGGCCCATCCTGCTTTGACTTCAGCGCTTGTAGGCATCCGCAAACCTGACCATATCCAAAACGCACTGCCAGCGTTAGATGTCAATTTGGATGAAAGTGTGCTGAACACCATTCGACACATTGCAAAGGATGCTCAGTAAATGAATCCATTTCATAATGCGCTATGAAGCAATATAACGGGGCTGTCCAAAAAGTAGTATTTTAGCCCGATAACTAATAAAGTCAAAGCCCAGGAATGCTGTACAATCAACATTCTTGGGCTTTTCATTTCCCCGTAGAGAAAAGACGAATCGTCGATTCGCTCTACTTGCTTTAGGGTTGTGACTTAATTCACGGTAAGTTCGATTCCGAACTCATCTTGTACCAATTCAGCGTCTAAGAATTGAACTAAGAAATCCACAGGAACATAGGTCAAGGCCTGATTGGTTTCCATTTTTAGCGCTGAAGTCGACTCTACACCGTCAATCCACGTTGTAACCGTACCCTTCTTAAGGTGGGCTTGTTTCTGCTGGTAGTTCAGTTGAATTGCTTCCTCCTCAGCATCCCATTTCAGTTCCAGATCTAACATTTCAGCAGTGGCACGCAGCGGTATCATCACGTCTTCGCCGCTCATATAGGCATTGTAATCACTGTAAA
>CAYUSG010000050.1:0-22215 GCA_964447355.1 uncultured Paenibacillaceae bacterium | reverse complement strand
TTAACGAAAATGAAGTCGGAGATACGGCTGCTTATTATCCGCTCAACCATACGGTTTTTCATTATAAAAAAAACACGTACTTCATGTTTAACGGTGTCTCCGATGGCGAGGGAATTTACCAATATACAACGGGGGTGAAGCGTTTTAACCAGGCTGAGGGTACTTGGAGAGATGCAGAAGACGGTGTCTTAATGGGTAATTGCATTGCCCAAGGTTCCGTCGACAGTACGATCAGCTTTAGACTAAACCTCCCGGCAGGCGATTCGAATGCGATGTATTACTGGTTTTCAGTAGGGCGCACGTTGGAAGAAGTCAATATGTTAGATAAATACGTGCATACGAACCAGCCTGAAAAAGTACTCGACCGCATCAAAATCTACTGGCAGCGCTGGGTGAACAAAGAGTCCCGTTTCTACGGAAACCTAAGCGATGACATTGTGAAGCTATATAAGCATTCCTTGCTTATGGTGCGCACACAAACGAACTTGAACGGGGCCATTATTGCAGCTAACGATACGGATATTATGGAATTTAATCGAGATCACTACAGTTATATGTGGCCTAGAGACGGCGCACTCATCGCTTATGCTATGTCAATGGCCGGTTATCAAGGCATGGTCGTTCCATTCTTTCATTTCTGTTCTGATGCTTTGTCCAGTGAAGGCTATTTGGCCCACAAATATAATCCGGACGGAACGATTGGTTCCAACTGGCACCCGTATATACATGAAGGTGAGTTTCAGCTGCCATTCAAGAGGATGAGACCGGATTAACGTTATTCGCCTTATGGGAAGACTTCGCGAAGCATGGCGTGATCGAGCTGCCGCAGTCACTCTATGGCAGTTTTATCAAGAAAGCAGCGAAGTTCCTAGCTTCATTTATCGATGAGAGGCTTTCCCTTCCTAAGCCAAGCTATGACTTATGGGAAGAACGATACGGCATCTTCACCTTTACATGCTCGTCGGTCTATGGCGGGTTAATGGCTGCGGCCAACTTCTGCAGCTTCTTCGGTGATGACGAACGCGGCGATCATTTCCGCGATGTAGCTCTAAGGATCAATGCAGGTATCTTGGAGCAGATATGGTATGAAGAACAGGGACGTTTCGCCAGAGGCTTATTAAAGAAAAATGGCGTTTGGGTTAAGGATATGACCCTGGAGAGCAGTATCTATGGCATTTTTGAATTTGGCGTGCTGCCAGCTGATGATGAACGGGTGATTGCAACGATGAAGGCAATCAAGGAAGGCCTCTCCATAAAAACCCCGATTGGCGGTGTGGCGCGATATTACAACGATTATTACTTCCAAAGCTCCCGAGATCTAGAACAAGTGCCAGGTAATCCTTGGATCATCTGTACCTTATGGATGGCAGAATGGGAAATTGAGAAGGCGAATACACTTGCAGAGCTGAATAGTCCGCGGCAAACGCTGAAATGGGTCGTGCAGCACGCGATGGAAAGCGGTATTCTCCCTGAACAAATTCAGCCGTTTAATGGCGCCCCTATATCGGTAGCGCCGCTTACGTGGTCCCATGCTACTTATGTACTCACCGTCGTAAAATATATGCAAAAATATGAAGCACCCACTTCGATGTAAAAGCATAGAAAAGCGGCTTTACCCCATTGCCTTTGGGTGTAAAGCCGCTTAATTATTTTCACTATATATCGTGAGGGATGTTGCTTTAAAGCGAAATCGTTAATTTACTCTAACTCGTCCTTCATGGATAAAATGTGCTGAACCTCACCACTGACCAACAACCGATCATTCAATTGAATTTGTGTCGTACCGTGAGGGATAATAAAGGATTCTCCTCTATATATTCTTAGCACCAGAGCCTCACCTATAAAAGGCATATCCTTAAGATAAACATTGTGATAGCTAGGGTTATTCATCTGCACTTCCTGAATCGAATCGTCATGCTGAGTAATCAATTTCACTGCGCTTGGATGTTCAATAAGCGCCTTTAATAACGTCCTTGAAGCGTACAGCGGAGATAGAACAACGAACCCTTCCTCCTGCATTTCTGCCTGTTTATCAGGGTCTTCTGTCCGTACAATAATCCTTTCAATTCCCAGTGACTTTGCATGTTTCGCTAAGAACATGTTCACTTGATCGTCCATCGTCCCCATGACCACTACATCTGCATCGAAGAAGCCGTGCTCAGTCAAGGGTGAAATATCCAAGCTTTCCACCTCAATAAGTGGAAAACGGCTGTACTTTTCCTCCTTCGACTCATCAGTTGGCGGCTGCGCGCTGTAGAGCTCTACTTCATAGCCCTCTTTCTTCAAATCCTGTGATACGGGAAGGGTAATATGATTAGCTCCGACGATTGCCACCACCTGTTTCTTCGGCTCAATTTTGGGGAAAATCTTACTGAAGATAATCGGAAAGATAAAGCAGCTGACTACCGCCGTTAAAATTAAAGCCCCTTCCATCGTCTCAGTAATAATACCGACCTCTTGAGCCACAGTGGCCGCTGCGATGACTAAACTTAACGTAGAGGCAAGTAAGACCCCCGAGCTTAACACCTTTCTCCACGAAAACCATCGCTTGAGCACCAAGACTGGCAGTATTTTTGAAATAAAAATAGCAATCAAGAGCATAGGAATAAAGATTAACACACTTAAATCTTCGAACAGTGACCATAAATCCAAATTCACACCGACCATCACGAAGAAAATCGGAATCAAAAACCCATATCCAAAGGAATCCAGCTGATGGACAAATTCCTTATTCGGCGCCAGCAGCGAGACGATCACACCCGCAAGAAAAGCCCCAAGAATAATTTCAACATTAAACGTCGCCGAGAGAACAACAAACAACAGAATGAGTGCAAAGACCGCTCGTGTACCGATCTGCACCGTGCCTTTTCTGAGAACCTCGAACACTTTCCCCTTGGAAAAATATTTCACAAAGAAATAAATACCCACAACTAAGACAAAAAACAAAATCAGCAGCAGCATCTTCTCCATGTCTTGAGACAAGGAACTAATATACACCGCAAGCATGATCATCGTTACAAGGTCTGAGATCACGGCGATAAGCAGAATGATCTGTCCAAAGCTCGTATCGATAATCCGCTGTTCTTTGAGTACTGGCACCACAACACCCAGTGAAATCGTTGCGATAATGATGATCATGAGAAAGGGGTCATCTGCCAGCCCCATACCCACGATTAAGAAGGCTAGGGCCGTTGAAAGTGCCATGATCCCTATAAAAACAAGAATGGCGGCAACAACTGGATTTACTTCCTGCTTGCTCGTTCTCCGTTGTTTCTTAAACGAATTAAAATCAATTTCCAAACCGCTTAAGAACATCAAGAATATAAAACCAAACATAGACAGCAATTCAAGCCATGGATCTTCAGCTACTATATTAAAGCCGCTTTTCCCAATGACCAATCCAGCTATAATCTCCGCTACCACCACGGGAATAACCCTTAGTCTAAAATGATGTAACGTAATAGGAATTAAAAAGGCTACACTGACAACGATCATTAATGAGGTTAAATTATAATGCTCCAATGTTAATCACTCTCCCTAGAAACAAGAAAACACCAGGTTTAAGCTGCACCCAAACTGGTGTTCCCTTACTATCCAAATTGTTTATGTAAGCAGACTTCACTTTCGATTAAGCTTCTTCACTGTACGTTTCGATATATTGTTCGGCAGACCATAGCGTGTCAAGCTCAGAAGCATCCTTCAGTTGAACTTTGATCATCCAGCCTGCTTCATACGGGGACTCGTTTATTCTTTCTGGCGCATCATTTAAGGCTGTATTGACCTCAAGCACTTTACCCGAAACAGGCGCATATAACTCAGATACTGTTTTTACAGACTCTACACTGCCAAATGGCGCTTTATATTCCAGCGTATCACCCACCTCCGGCAACTCGACAAACACAATATCGCCTAGCTCGCACTGCGCGAAATCCGTAACGCCGATTACCACAACATTTTCGTCCTCCAGCTTCGCCCATTCATGCTCTTCACTATACTTTAATCCAGCAGGTACATTCATCATTACATCCCTCACTTTATATTGATACATCACTCTATTTAGGTGCTGCACTTTGATGTTGAACTCAGCAGAAGAAAAGCCCTCGAACCTGCAATGGTTGTGCTAGGCAGAGGGTTTTCAATTCAAGCGGATGCTTCATCCTATGCCATTACATAGAATATGAATCACACTCTAAATTATGAAAATTGAGTCAGATAAAATCGTACCATACCAGAAAAATGAAAGTCAATATGATTAGGATGTCACGTTCCAGTCGTAATATACGAAATACATCAATGTGAGATCACAACAAAAAACCCGTAAGAACGAAATTGCTCTCACGGGTACGTGTAGTTGAACAGGGTTCAAGTAAAGTAATTATGCTTTCATCGCTGCAACGATTAAATCACCCATAGCCGTAGTGCCAACTGCTTTGCTGCGATCAACTGCGATATCACCAGTGCGGTGTCCGGCATCTAATACTTCCTTCACAGCCTTCTCAATGCTGTCTGCTGCAGCATGATAACCGAAGGATAGACGGAACATCAACGCTACAGAAAGAATCGTCGCAATCGGATTAGAAATACCTTGTCCAGCAATATCAGGCGCTGAACCATGTACTGGCTCATAAAGACCAAAGCTGCCTTCACCCAGAGAAGCGGAGGAAAGCATGCCGATGGAGCCTGTTAACATAGCTGCTTCATCACTTAAAATATCACCAAACATGTTCTCTGTTACGATGACGTCAAAGCTGGCTGGACGGCGAAGCAATTGCATCGCACAATTATCCACTAATACATGCTCAAGCTCAACCTCTGGATATTCAGGAGCAATCCGATTAACCGTTTCTCTCCAAAGACGTGAAGTTTCAAGCACGTTTGCTTTATCTACGGAAGCTAATTTCTTGCGGCGATTCTGAGCAATTTCGAACGCTTGTCGCACAATGCGCTCCACTTCCGCTACGTTATAAGCACAAGTATCCACCGCTTCTTGGCCATTTTCTGTATCACGACGGAACTTTTCTCCGAAATAAATGCCGCCAGTAAGTTCACGAACAACGATCAAGTCTGTTCCATCTAATACTTCCGGTTTCAATGTAGAAGCATCTTTCAGGCAATCGAATACCACCGCAGGACGAATGTTAGAGAACAGCCCTAATGCTTTTCGAATACCTAGCAAGCCTGTTTCGGGACGAAGCTCCTTCGGATTATTGTCCCATTTAGGTCCGCCTACAGCACCTAACAAAACCGCATCCGATTTCTTACACATTTCCAATGTTTCTTCAGGCAGCGGTGTTCCCTTCTCATCGATCGCAATTCCACCGAATAATCCGTGCTCTGTTTCGAATTGATGTCCGAATAGTTCTGTCGTTTTCTTTAATACTTTCTCCGCCTCGGCTACAACCTCAGGACCGATCCCATCCCCGGCAATAACGGCAATTTTCTTCACATCTGCCATGTTTCATTCACTCCTTCAAGTTTTGTCCACTATGTTCTTTTGTACCATACTTAGCGTAAGAAAACAAAGATATAAAAGCTATTGGCATTATAGGTATTCACTATAAATTGATATACAATTCCATAAAACATTAGCCAAATGTTTAGAATGTTATGTAAAATGAAAGAATAGGATGGATTTCATTCACCTCATGGCTTGAAATCACTATTGAAATTTGGGCATCCCTGCCCATTAGGAGCGATGCAGATTGAAGTATTCTTTTTCCAACATGACCACAGGTCTCAGCTCATCAGCTGTTAGGGAAATTCTAAAATTAACCCAAGGCGGCTCAATCATCTCATTTGCCGGAGGTTTGCCTGCCGAAGAGCTATTTCCTGTGGAAGCCGTAAAGCAATCCTTCCAAAAAATATTCGACCACGGCAGCGGAGCGCTGCAGTACGGACTAACGGAAGGCTACATTCCCTTGCGTCAGAAGCTTGCAGCTCGCATGGCTGATAAAGGCATGCCGGTCAATATAGATGAAATGTTAATTACGACAGGCTCTCAACAATCGATTGACCTGTTAGTGAAAGTGTACATAAATCCAGGTGACGTCATATTGGTTGAGAACCCGACCTACCTAGCGGCCTTACAAGTGTTTAATGTGTATCAAGCACGCATCATCGCCGTCGATTCCGACGATGACGGGATGAACATGGATGATTTGGCTAGAAAGATTGAGCAATATCAGCCTAAGCTGGTCTATGTTACACCAACCTTCTCTAATCCGGCGGGACGAGTGTGGAGCTTAGAACGCAGAAAAGGATTGCTGGAGCAATGTAAAGCGAAAGGGATTCTTATTCTGGAAGACGATCCCTACGGGGATATTAATTTTAGCGGGGAAAGCTTCCCGAGCATTTCCTCCCTAGAGGACGATGTGACGGAAGGCCGAACTGTTGTGTATACAAGCACGTTCTCGAAGACAGTAGCACCCGCTGTAAGAACCGGCTGGGTTATTGGGCAGAAGGATGTCATTGTGCAGATGACGCGCGCGAAGCAAGCAGCTGATATTCATTCCAGTACGTTAGATCAGCAGGGCTTGGACCAATTGCTTACTGATTTTGATCTGGATGGACATATCCAGCTCATACGCGAACATTACGGCAATCGCATGCGGCTGATGCAGAGCCTGATTCGTGAATACCTGCCGGCAGCGTGCAGCTGGGTTGAACCAAAAGGCGGTATGTTCCTATGGGTTGAGCTGCCTGAAGGTATCCGTTCGGACGTCCTGCTGCAGACAGCTGTCAAGGAAGGCGTTGCCTTCGTGCCGGGCTCAGTGTTCTATGCGGGTGAGCCGAAATGGAATACGGTTCGCATGAATTTTACACATACCGATCCAGAAAAAATGAGAATCGGAATGGAGCGCCTCGCGCTTGCATTCAAAAGGGTTCCTCAAGCTTAAAGCAACAATGGCAGTCCCAGGACATCAAGTCCAGGACTGCCATTGTTTGTTGAATGCCGCGATTTCAAGCGTAACGATCAGCATAAAGCTATAACGATCGTTTCATATTGTTTACGGCACTGAACAATGCTTTAACAGAAGAAGTCATAATATCGACGTCAACGCCGCATCCCCAATGCACCGCACCACCAGCATCTGTAACACCGATATACGAAATAGCTTGTGATTTGGAACCTGTCTCTAATGCATGTTCTTTATAAACGAGATTAGAATAAGAAAGGTCTAAATGTGCTTGCAGGGCATTGCTGATCGCATCCAATCGGCCATCGCCGCTGCCTTGAATCTCAATTACTTCACCATTCACCCGAACTTTGACAGTGGTTTGGAAGTCATCATGCTGTGCGAAGTGATAACGTTCAAATGCAAGTGGTTCCTGCACATTAATATAACTTTCCTTAAAGATCTCATAAATTTCGTCAGGCTGCAGCTCCTTCTGCTTCCGATCCGAGACCCCTTTCACTAGATATCCTACGTTCTCCCGCATTGCAGTGGGCAGGTCTAGACCGTACTTATGGTGAAGAATGTAGCCGATTCCGCCTTTGCCGGATTGGCTGTTAATACGGATAATATCGCCCTCATACTCTCTGCCAATATCCAGCGGATCGATAAGCAGATATGGAACATTCCAATGCGGCGGATTTTGTTCCTCGCGCCATTTCATACCTTTAGCGATAGCGTCTTGATGTGACCCAGAAAACGCAGTAAACACGAGCTCTCCGCCATACGGATGACGCTCAGGAACTCTCATCTTTGTCAATCGCTCATACACCTTCTGAATGGCAGGGATATTCTCAAAACTCAACTTAGGGTCTACGCCATGCGCATACATATTCAAAGCTAATGTAATGATATCGACATTTCCAGTCCGCTCTCCATTACCGAATAATGTCCCTTCCACGCGATCAGCGCCGGCAAGCATCCCCAGCTCGGCATCTGCAACCCCAGTTCCTCTGTCATTATGAGGGTGAAGGGATAAGATAACATGCTCTCTATAGTGCAAATGTTCACTCATGAATTCGATTTGGCTGGCATAGACATGCGGCATGGACATCGAAACGGTAGCCGGCAAATTAATGATGACTTTGTTATCCGCTGACGGCTGCCAAATATCTAAGACGCGATTACAGATATCCAGGGCAAATTCAATCTCAGTGCCAGTGAAGCTTTCCGGCGAATATTGAAATTGGAAGTTTCCTTCCGTTTCAGCAGCGCATTCCACGAGCAGTTTAGCCCCTTTTACGGCTATCTCAATAATTTCTTCCTTGGATTTGCGGAATACTTGTTCACGCTGAGCTACCGAAGTGGAATTGTACAGATGGACAACCGCTTTATTCGCACCCTTCAAAGCATCAAATGTCTTACGGATAATATGCTCCCTGGATTGCGTTAATACTTGAATGGTAACATCGTCCGGAATCAGGTTCTGCTCAATTAACGTTCTCAAAAACGTGTATTCCGTGTCTGATGCTGCTGGGAATCCGACCTCAATTTCCTTGAATCCAATGTCTACCAGAAGCTGGAAATATTCAAGCTTTTCCTCCAAATTCATTGGGACGATCAACGCTTGGTTCCCATCTCTTAAATCAACACTGCACCAAATTGGGGGCTCGGTAATGTATTCCTTTTGGGCCCACTTCAAGTTAGTTGCGGGCGGCATAAAGTAGCCTCTTGCATATTTTTCTACATTTTTCATCTTGGCACCCTTCCTTTCGTTGTGACTACAATCATCACCAAATGAATTGAACAACCTCTTCTATCGAAGCCTTTCCATGCAAAAAAGCCTTCCGTCTCTATCATTCATAGAGACGAAAGACTTTTGTATCTTACGCGGTACCACTCCAGTTCATATCCAGTTGGATATGCGCTCAGCGGATATAGGTACACCCGACTTCAGCTCGAAACGAATGTATCCTCATATCCCCCTGGACATAACGGTCGGGTTCCGGCTCTGCTTACTGTGATATTTCAGCGAGCTACTCCAAGGTGAGTTCGGACCATCTTCGCGGCTGTTTCGCACCGGCCAACAGCTCTCTGAGCGCTATGAAGGTCTTACTAGTCCTCTTCAAAGTATTTAAACTTTAGATTATATACTTCCCATTCTACTGCACAAGCGGCAGCTTATCAAGGGTTGAAAGCTTACTTCTTAATCCATTGCATAAGCTCACGAAGCTGGGAGCCTACTTGTTCAATTGGATGAGCTGCTTCATTCTTACGCGTAGCGTTCATGAAAGCATTGCCAGATTGGTTCTCCAAGATAAAGTCGCGTGCAAATTTACCTTGTTGAATATCTGTTAATACGGCTTTCATCGCTTTCTTAGTGTCTTCAGTTACTACGCGAGGTCCTGTAACATAGTCACCATACTCAGCTGTGTTACTGATGGAATCTCTCATGGCAGCAAGACCGCCTTCGTACATTAGATCGACGATGAGCTTTAACTCATGCAAGCACTCGAAATAAGCCATTTCAGGCGCGTAACCTGCTTCTGTCAACGTTTCGAAGCCCGCTTTTACAATCGCGCTCATACCGCCGCAAAGAACAGCTTGCTCACCGAAAAGATCTGTTTCAGTCTCTTCTTTAAATGTTGTTTCGATAACTCCAGCACGAGTACAACCGATACCTTTTGCATAAGCTAGGCCGATCGCTTGTGCATTACCCGTTGCGTCTTGTTCGATCGCAATAAGTCCTGGAACACCAAAACCTTCTACGTATGTACGTCTAACCATATGTCCAGGGGATTTAGGCGCTACCAAGAATACATCTGTATCCGCAGAAGGCTTGATTTGGCCAAAATGAACGTTAAAGCCGTGAGAGAACATTAGGGCTGCACCTTTTTTCATATTCGGAGCGATTTGCTCTTTGTAAACTTTAGCTTGAATCTCATCCGGCATAAGAATTTGAATCACGTCTGCACGGCGAGCTGCTTCATCTACTGAAAGGACTTCAAATCCGTCGTTTACTGCTGTATCCCAAGACTTCCCTGGGCGAAGGCCGATGACTACGTTAACACCGCTGTCACGAAGGTTTTGCGCCTGCGCATGCCCTTGGCTGCCATATCCTATAATTGCAATTGTTTTTCCGCTTAATACGTTCAAATCTGCATCTTTCTCATAGTACAATTTTAATGCCATGTTTTAAATATCCTCCTTTGTTTTAACCCTATGAGTGGGTGTTTAAATAGACTCCTCGTCCATTATATCTAACTGGGTTAGAATCTGCTTAAACCCCCACTCATATGGGGAAGTACACGTTCGTTATAACCTATGAGTGGTACTCGTCCTACTTCTGACCGCCTCGGGTCATCGCTGTTACGCCGGTTCTCGTTAATTCACGAATGCCGTATGGCTTTAACAATTCTACCATAGCATCGATTTTCGAGGAATCCCCCACAACTTGAACGATAAGTGTATGAGGACCAACGTCTACAACCGCTGCGCGGAAGGTTTCCACTACACCCAAGATTTCTGGGCGCATATTCGGTTCAGCGTTCACTTTAATTAAGGCCAATTCACGAGCCACCATCGGATTGGCGCTCAGATCTACAACCTTAATGACATCAATGATCTTATATAATTGTTTGGAGATTTGCTCCAAGGTCTTGTCATCCCCTGTAGTTACAATCACCATACGGGATAAACCCGGCTCCTCCGATTCCCCAACAGTAATGCTCTCAATATTATAACCTCTTCGACCGAATAAGCCGGATACACGTTGAAGCACACCAGGTTGGTTGTTCACGAGTACAGCTATGGTATGTTTCGTCCAACTCATTTCGTCTCATCTCCCATCAACATATTATCGATGGTGCTGCCTTGTGTAACCATAGGATACACATTCTCACCTTTTGCCACGACGAAATCAATGAGCACAGGTCCGTTGTGATCCATCGCTTCCTGCCATGCCTTACGCGCCTCTTCCTTATTCGTCGCACGCAATCCTTTAACACCATAAGCTTCAGCCAGTTTCACAAAATCAGGACTTCCTGCCAGGTCAATGTGGCTGTAGCGGTTGTCATAGATAAGTTCCTGCCATTGGCGAACCATTCCTAACACCTGATTGTTAATCACTACGATTTTAACAGGGATATTGTTTATAGCGCAAATCGCTAGTTCTTGTGAGCACATCTGCATACCGCCATCGCCATTAACCGATACAACCAGTTTGTCTGGATGTGCCATTTGGGCACCAATAGCTGAAGGGAATCCAAAGCCCATCGTACCTAGACCGCCCGATGTAATCCACGCTCTTGGACGGTTGAACTTGTAATACTGGGCAACCCACATTTGATGTTGTCCTACATCCGTGGATACTATCGCGTCTCCGCCCGTCATTTCGTCAATCATCTCAATGACGTATTGCGGCTTAAGCTCCGTATCAGAGTCTTCGTAGCTGTATGGATGCGCCGCTTTCCATTCCTGGACCTGCTTCACCCATGCATCGATATTGCCTTTTCTAGCTTTCTGATTAGCCAGCTCCAATACGTTCTTTACGTCACCTACGCAAGGGATCGCAGTCTCAACGTTCTTGCCGATTTCGGCTGGGTCTACGTCGATGTGTGCAATTTTGGCCTTCGGTGCGAAGCCATCTAGTCGACCTGTTACACGGTCATCGAATCTAGCCCCGATGCTGATGAGCAAATCAGCATTTTGAAGTGCCATATTAGAGGTATACGTGCCATGCATACCAGGCATACCCATCCACAGCTCATGTCTGCTTGGGAAGCCGCCTAACCCTAATAACGTAGTAGTAATCGGAATACCTGTCTGTTCAACAAATTGAAGCAGCTCCTCATGAGCGCCAGAATACACTACACCGCCGCCCGCAAGAATGACTGGACGCTCTGCTTCTTCGATCGCTTTAACCAAGCGGTCGACTTGAAGCTTATTCGGATTAACGGTAGGATGATAGCCCCTAATATTGATCTCTTCGCTCCACTCGAATTTAGCAACTTGGGCCGATACGTCTTTAGGGATATCGATGAGAACAGGCCCTTTACGTCCTGTCGATGCAATATGGAACGCTTCATGGATCACCCGCGGTAAATCCTCTACGTTGCGAACCAAATAACTGTGTTTTGTGATCGGCATAGTTATGCCCGTTATATCCGCTTCTTGGAAGGCATCCGTTCCAATCAAGGTAGTAGCTACGTTACCTGTAATGACAACTAACGGTACGGAATCCATGTAGGCTGTTGCAATACCTGTTACCAAGTTAGTGGCCCCTGGTCCTGAGGTTGCAATACAAACCCCTACCTTGCCTGTTGAACGAGCATACCCATCGGCTGCATGAATAGCTCCCTGCTCATGCCGCGTTAGTAAATGATTAAAGTCCTTGTTACCATGCATCGCATCGTAAATATACAGAACAGCGCCACCCGGATAACCAAAGACGCAATCAACACCTTCTAATAGCAACGAACGTAATAGCATTTCAGATCCCGAAATTTCGTCGGGTTGTAACAGTTTTTGACGCAGTTCTTGGTTGTCCTTGGATGTTCCTGCTGCAGTTTGAACATTCATGAAAAGCTCCTCCTTTCAGAAATTACATACTGTTATAAGTTTGTACAAGCTAAAAACCCCTTTCAATCCCAGATGCTAAGCCACCAAAGTAAGCTTGTGCATCAGCGGGACGAAAGGGGTTATATCTTCCGTGGTACCACCCTAATTTGCCATATACCTCACAGTATACAGCCTTAGTTAGTATTAACGGCACAGCTAAGTCGTTATGCATCATTCAATACTAACAGCACAGTAACGAGTGCTATCCGTTTTCCCCTAATAAGCGATATCATCAGCGCCTTTCAGGAAATCAGCTCCGAGGTGAGCTCGTATATAAGGGATTTAGGCATCGGTTTCAGCTAATCCTCTGCTCTCTGGATCAAAAGAGCCCTTAAAACTTCGTCCTCTTCACAGCTGTTAAATTTATCGTTAACGATTATTATAGGGATTATGTAAGGTTTAGTCAATAGTTTTTGCAAGCCTTGTTATTGTTCTGTGATAATGTCACCTCATAACCCGGACGCCAACATACTTGGCTAAGCGCCTACATGAAAAAAACCGCCACACAAGTGACGGTTTTAGGAATTTAACGCTGATTAAGCGTTGATTTTTTGTTTTGCAACACCAGCTAAGTCAGAGAATGCTTTCGCATCGTTAACCGCTAGGTCAGCAAGCATTTTACGGTTTACATCTACGCCTGCTTGCTTTAAGCCAAACATCAATTTGCTGTAAGTCAATCCATTGATGCGTGCAGCCGCGTTAATACGAGTAATCCACAATTTGCGGAAATCACGTTTTTTGTTGCGACGATCACGGTATGCATATAATAAGGATTTCATCACCTGTGCATTCGCAGTTTTAAAAATTCTATGTTTGGATCCGAAATAGCCTTTAGCAAGCTTTAATACTTTTTTATGACGACGACGTGTTACGAACCCGCCTTTCACTCTTGCCATATCTTTCTACCTCCTAAGATTGTGTTTCGATCTATTTCACGTAAGTTAACATTTGAGCAATACGTTTTTGGTCGCCTTTCGCCACGATACCGGACTGACGAAGGTTACGTTTGCGGGAAGCCGATTTCTTCTCTAGAATATGGCTTTTCATTGCTTTTGCTCTTTTTAATTTTCCTGTACCGGTTTTGCTGAAACGTTTTGCAGCGCCGCGGTGAGTTTTCATTTTAGGCATGCTAGTGTTCCTCCTTAAAGAAGATATTCATTACTTCGGCGATAAAATCATGATCATACTGCGTCCTTCAAGCTTAGGTCTACGCTCAACGCTGGCGATTTCATCCACTTCTTTGGCTACACGCTCAAGCACTCTTTGACCGATTTCAGAATGAGTAATTTCACGACCTCTGAAACGAACTGAGCATTTGACCTTGTCGCCGTCTTTCAAAAACTTGTTCACGTTACGAAGCTTTGTTTGATAGTCGTGCTCCTCGATGTTTGCACTGAAACGGACTTCTTTCACGTCAACAATCTTTTGGTTCTTGCGAGCTTCTTTTTCCTTCTTCTGCATTTCATAACGGTATTTACCGTAATCCATAATCCGACACACTGGCGGTTTAGCCGTTGGCGCAACATTCACTAAATCAAGGTTCGCATCATACGCCATTTGCAACGCTTCGCGAAACGGTTTGATTCCGATTTGTTCACCTTCAGCTCCGACCAGACGAACTTCCTTGGCCCGAATGTCCTCATTGACTAAATGGTCTTTACTAATAACTTGCCACCTCCAAAAGAAAGTTTCCACTTATTAGGCGTCCTGTTTCCCAATCTTACATCAGCTTAACGCTATTTAGTCCTGAAATAAAAAAAGATGGGAGCACCACTACCTGCTCTCATCTTCTTGATTACGTCATCACATGAAAATATATTCATTTGATCGTAACCAGCCAACACATTAAGTCGGTCAGGTGAGAAGCTGGTCGCCTCTGCTTAATGGAATCAATAAAATCACTCGTTCTAATATACCACTGCAGACTACAACTGTCAACAACATGGCATTTTAAAAATATTATAAATTTACGCTTGATGAACTTGAAGCAAATGCCTTAATGTTCTTCATACATACTCCAGTATAATTCCAATACATCTTGGGATAATCCCCCCAAACTATTGGTATGACTCTTCAGCACCTCATGATCATTAAAATGCACCACCATTTCTCTCATATCTTCTAAACAAATGCACAAGGATCGGGATGACCATACTACATTATGGATACAATAATAAGGGAAACCTATATACATAAACCATTTTAGAGTCTGCTCTATTGCTAATCATGAAATTAAATCATTCTTGCGAAGTTTTAACCGCACGTTGATCTTCCAATAACATTAACCCTCTACACTTAAAGCAGGCTGAATACAGTTCATTCATACGCTATGGGGGTTGAAGCAAACATGTTTAAAGTACATGAACGGACGATGTCAGCATAAAGTAAAATATCATGATGTCCATGAATGAATTCGCTCCGCATATCAACTGCAAGGTGTAAGACGTGAGTTCAAGCAAAGGAAAGGTGATCGTCATTGCCGAAGAAAAAGGTTCTGCTGCTTTCCGAAGGGTTCGGTGTCGGGCACACCCAGGCGGCCTATGCCCTATCTGCTGATCTGCAGTTAAACGCAGCGTTGGAGACCCAGGTGATTGAACTAGGCTCAGTCCTGCACCCCACCTTGGCTCCATTCATTCTAAATATGTATAAGAAAACATTATCAGCTCATCCAAAGCTGTACGGGTTAGTATACCGCCAATATGACAAATCACTCAGCCGATTTAATCAACTTGCACTGCACCGTCTGTTCTATGCCCATACAGCAAAGCTGATTCAACGATTTCATCCTGAGGCTATTGTCTGTACGCACCCTTTTCCCAACGCGGTTATTTCAAGGCTGAAGTCTATAGGTTTAACCTTACCACTGTATACCGTCATCACGGACTATGAAGCACATGGCACTTGGATTACAGACGAAAGCGATGCCTACCTCGTATCCACATCTGAAGTGAAACAAAAACTAATACACCAAGGCGTTTTACCTACTAAGGTAAAGGTGACAGGCATACCCGTGCATCCCAATTTCAAAATCAAACATGATAAAGCTGAAGTGCGTACTCAATATAAATTAAAAGATCTGCCTACTGTTTTGATTATGGGCGGGGGCTGGGGGCTGATGGATCAAGAATCTTTTCTAAACAGCTTGCTTCAGTGGAAAGACCAACTTCAATTCATCATTTGCTGCGGCAGCAATGAGAAAGTGCGTCACAAGCTCTTGAGCAAGCCCCTTTTTCAACACGCTAACATCCATATTCTAGGCTTCACGACAGAAGTGAATAAGCTAATGGACGCAGCTGACTTGCTCATCACTAAGCCGGGTGGCTTAACCTGCACTGAAGCTTCTATAAAAGGAATACCTATGCTGTTCTATAAGCCCATTCCGGGACAAGAGGAAGGAAACTGCCAATATTTCACCGATAACGGCTGGGGAGAAGAGATTAAATCCTGCGATACGTTAAAGCGATGGTTTCAATCACTGCTTCAAGAGGATGACGAGCCAACCAATAAGCGCAATAACTCACTACACACTAACCAACTACAAGATAATGACTGCGCCGCTGCTCTGCTGGACCTGCTGAATGAACATGACAGCAATCTCAGTCACATCCCTTCCAAGATACGAATGAGGACTTTCTTCGAAAAATACCGAAGCACAAGTGATACGTCGCTGTAATGCCTTCAGCACTGCTGTAATGTTCGATGTATTGCTTCTCCATAGTCTTAAGCAGTGTCTTATTTAACATTGGATTTAACTGAGCTGTTTGTCTCTGCGCACTTGTGGCGCCTATCCGCTTTATACTGTCAAGAAAAGCGCCAACGGATTTGAAATAAAGTGTTCGTTCCTGTTCAATCCACTGAATAGACCAATCTGTTCCTTCGCAAACTTGCTCCCAAGCTGCTTGATCCACAAACAGTTGCCCCCTGCGCACGACCGGCAAGCCGCATTGCATCTCAGCTAATGCGAAAGCATGGTGCAGCTCGGCAAAGGTTCGCGGGCCGAACGTAGACAATGCCAACACTCCATGCTCAGTCAGACGCTTCAAGCACGCCTTCGCGGTCGCTACCGGATCGTTAAACCATTGAAATGCGGCATTCGATACGATGAAATCCCAGCGATCCGCGGCTTCATTGGAGCCTTCGTCCCGCTGCCTGTGCAGCCATGCTTCTGCATCGCCATCGATCACGCTAATGCGTTGCTTATATCGCTCTAGCTTCACAGTTGCCATTTCAAGCATACGCGTTGAAATATCGTTGATCGTTACGTCAGCTGTCGGATAAGTTTCCAGAACTCTCTGTGTAAGACTGCCTGTACCACAGCCAATTTCTAAGATCCGGTTGGGTTCAGTACCCCATACAACTTGGTTAAGCAAACATTCAGCCATCTCCTGCTGCAAACTTGCGAATTGGTCATATTGAGCGGCATATCGGTCAAAATGCTTTCTCACTAGCTTCTTATCAATGGATAGATGCATTTAGAAAACTCCTTAATAGGTCGTAGAATCTTTTGGAATCTGTTAGGAAGGGAGCATGTCCCGCTTCTATAAGTTGAATGTCTAAATCCCGCGTTTCAGCTGGAATGGCTCCAACAGGACATACCTCATCTAAAGTCCCATGAATCCACAGCTGCTTGAAACCTGGATAATCACCTGATGGATGCTGGTTCTGAATGTTGCTCCAAGCAGAGGATACATCGGTCTGGATTAAATAATCCAGACCTGCACTTAATCCAGCCCATGAATAATTACATGATGGATGAGAAGATGCCGCAACGGGACCCAGTACGCTTGCTCGGAACTGGGACAATACGCCTTCCGAATCTTGCTTTAACCCTTGCTTCATTCGACGCAGCACGCGTGCAGGCCAGCCTTTCGATCGATCCTGCGAAATGAATGATAATGTTCCCGACGTGACGACGAGCCGTTCGATCGGCCATGCAATCTGCTCAGCGGAAGCCATCGCAGATGCCGCGAGCTCAACGGCAAGCAATGCCCCCATCGACCAGCCAACAATAGTCCAAGCGTGATAGTCATTCTCCGCATGTGACAGCTCATATTGCCGCATTTGTAGCTGAATTGCCCTAAGAAAATCACTGGGATTTTCACAGGCTGAGAAGTCCACATAGACATGATCATAGGTTGGAAGATAGGCAGCATTTAGAGGCTTCCACAACTCAGCTGACATGCCCCAGCCATGGATCCAACAGATAGGTGCCTTGTTCATCCAATCACTCCTAACCGCCTTGCTGTCTTCGTAAGGATATCCACTGCCCACCCAAGATCCTCTGTCTTATGAGTGGCCATCAACGAAATCCTAATCCGCGCTTGTCCTTGCGGTACAGTTGGCGGTCGAATCGCAACGGCTGCAATGCCTTGATTTCTTAACTGAGCACTAAATTCCAAAGCCGTCTCATTACTCCCTACGATTATGGGAAGGATGTGGCACTCACTCCCCCCTAAATGGAAGCCCTCTGATCGCAGCTTATTTCTCATCCATTCAGACAACGTAAATAACCGCTCTCTGCGCCAAGCATCTTGTCTTACACGCTGCCAATGCAGATAGAGTTGTTGAATCACTGTGGGAGGTAATGCAGTTGAGTAAATCAAACTTCTTGCCTTATTAATTAAATATTGCTTTAACGTATGTGTTCCAGCTATGTAAGCTCCATAGGAGCCATAGGCTTTGCTAAACGTACCCATCTGCACGTCTACCCGATCTGACAACTTTAATTGATGTACTAATCCCTGACCCTCCGCACCGTAAATTCCTCCGCTATGCGCTTCGTCCACCATAAGGACGGCCCCATAACGTTCCTTCAGCTTCACTAAATCTTCCAGTGGGGCTAGTGTCCCGTCCATACTAAATACACTGTCCGTGATAATCAATTTCATCTGCTGCGGCTTCGTCTTCTTAAGCAGTTGTTCCAAGTGATTCAAATCCCTATGCTTGTAGCGCTTGACCTCTGCACGACTCAGAATGCACCCGTCAACGATACTGGCATGATTCAAACGATCGCTGAAGACGACATCATGACGCCCAACAAGCGAGGGAATAACGCCTGTATTTGCCATATAACCATTGGAGAACAGCAAGCACGACTCCGTTCCTTTATAGGTTGCAAAGGCATCCTCGAACGCTTCATAAACAGGGGAATGCCCTGTTACGAGACGTGATGCCGCAGAGCCTGCGGGTTGTACTGCAGCAAATGGGCTCTCCGCATGAACGTTGGAATCCCAGCTCACTTCATCGATATTGGATCGCATTCGGTGCGATGCATGGACTGCTTCAAGTCGTGTACGATCACTTCTGCTGACTTGCAAGGTTTTATTGCTTTCTGCCGACTCGCTAGCAAGCCCTAAATAGTCATTAGAGGCCAGATTCAACAACCGCCTGCCCTTTCGTTCAAGCCACCCATTAGGAAGCAGCAATGTGGGATGGAGCGTACGAAGTTGTTCCCTTTCCTTTAAATGCGCTAACTCATCCTCCATCCAACGTTGTGATGATGTGTTTTGAATGATGTCATTGCCTTGTGTCAAAAGATTCACCTCTTAGCAGCGCGTCTATATTCACATACTTCTCCACTTTTCTAGCCCATGCTGAAGCATTCGTCATATCCCCACGGATCCGGTACCAAGGCAGTACACCTAACACCCTCGCTTCCGAAAAAGCTTCAATCATTTCAACATTCTCTTGAACATGATCCCACTCGTCCGGGTGATAACCATTCAGAATAATACCCAGCACCTTTAACCCTGCTTCTCTGGCATACGCCGCGGTTAACACCGTATGGTTCACAGTACCCAGACCCGGCCGAGCAATAATCACGACCGGAAGCCTCAAATCCCGGGCCAAATCACAGATTAATCGCTCCTTCGTCAAGGGAATAGCAAGTCCGCCCGCCCCTTCAACCAGCACAAGACTTGAATCGTTCAACCGCTGCTTTCCCTCTTCTAATAACTTGTCATATTCGATGATCGCTCCCTGGTAACGAGCAGCGATCCACGGTGCGAGCGGCTTCGAGAACGTATAAGATACGATCTCTTGTTCAGATTGTCCTGTTCCGCCTATTCCAGCTAGTCTATAGCTGTCAGCATCCTTATCACCGATTGCAACCCCTGTCTGAACCGGCTTCCACAGCGCTACACGATAAGCGTTGCTGGATTCGGCTGCTGCTTTGAGTTTGATAGCCATTGCCAGCCCTGCTGACACCTGTGTTTTTCCTACGCCTGTATCGGTCGCGGTAATCATTATTCCCCGAATCATGACAGCCCCCCGCTCTATTGATATTAATTGTCAACCCATATAAAATATATAAAGTTGACAATTAGGCTAGAACCATTCTAACCTTATCCCAATGAGAAATACAAGAGATGAATTGTACTTTTGAATTAAACGTGTGAAACAATCGATAAGGAGGCAGGCATGGAGAATATTAAGAAACAACAATTGCTGAAAGATGATCGAAAGTATGTGTGGCACCCTTTTACACAGATGAAGGACTATGCCACGCAGGATCCAGTGCTGATTGAAAAAGCTCAGGGTATTTACCTGTACGATGCGGACGGGCAGCGCTATTATGATACGAATGCATCATGGTGGGTCAACGTACACGGACATGCTCATCCACGTATTCGAAAAGCCCTTCAGGAGCAGTTTGAAACGATGGATCATGTTATGTTCAGCGGCCTCACGCATCCAAAGGCCATAGAACTGGCAAAGAAGCTCGTCCATATTACACCGCAAGGACTGGATAAAGTGTTCTATTCTGACAACGGTTCAACCGCTGTAGAAGTAGCTGTCAAGATGTCGTTTCAATACTGGCAGCATAAGGGAGAACAAGGGAAGAAGAAATTTATTTATCTGGATCATAGTTATCATGGAGATACGTTAGGGGCGGTTAGTGTAGGCGGCGTGGAGATCTATCATGCAACCTTTAAGCCGCTTATGTTCGAGGCTTACAATGTGCCCTCACCCCATTCCTTGTTATGGGAAAACGGGACCTACGAAAGTCAAAGGGCTTGCCTTGATGCATGCATCGAAGCCCTTCGCTCCCGTTTGGAGCAATCCAGCCATGAGATTGCTGCTTTAATTGTGGAGCCGATGGTGCAAGCTGCTGGTGGCATGCTTATGATTGACCCTGCATATTACAGCGCCGCACGTGAGTTATGTAACCAGTACAACGTACATCTCATCGCAGATGAAGTGGCTACAGGCTTTGGCAGAACGGGAACCCTGTTCGCTTGCGAACATTCCGCTGTAACCCCTGATTTTATGTGCTTGTCCAAAGGTCTTACTGCAGGGATCATGCCATTATCCGTTACGTTAACAACAAATCTTGTGTACGAGGCATTCTATGATGATTATGAGACGATGAAAACCTTTTTCCATGGCCATAGCTTCACCGCCAATCCCCTGGCTTGTACAGCAGCACTTGAAAGCTTGAAGCTTTTTGAAGAGGAAGGTGTACTTCAGCATGTGCAAGGCATAGCCTCCCTGTTAAAGGAACAGTTAGAACGGTTCAGGCCATCCAACCATATCGCCAATATACGCAGTCTTGGCATGATCGGAGCGTTTAACTTGTATCAAGACGCTTCGAAAAGACAGACGTATTCTTTCCACGAACGTATGGGCTATAAAGTGTACCAAGAAGGCTTGAAAGAAGGTCTGATGCTTCGCCCTTTAGGCGACACGTTGTATTATTGGCTTCCATTATGCACAACACAAACCCAACTGCTTGATATCATTCATCGGACTGAAAACGTCTTGAGACGCCTTGGCTTGGTATAAATACATAACGGAAAAAGTCCAATACCCGCTTCTACGCATAGAAGTGGTATTGGACTCATCATTTGTTAACCTTACGCTTGATCCAACTGCTTCAAATGTTCCTTAAGGGCGGCCTCACCCATTAATACCTCACAGCGGTGAATATGGATTCCTTGTTCGACGAACTTGGTTTCATATTCCGTCATCACCAAATCATCCCTTAACCCTTCAGCGTGCAAGTCAAGCGAGATGTTACGCATCCTTAAGCCCATATCGGCAAAAGCATTCAAAGAAAACTCGAACAGTGAACGAGAGTCTGTTTTGAAATGAATTTCGCCCCATTGATTCAATATATTCTTGTACCGTTCCAGGAATCTAGGATGCGTTAGCCGCCTAAATCCATGCCGCTTCTTAGGCCAAGGATCACTGAAATTCAGAAAGATGCGCTGAATCTCCTCAGGCGCGAACACTTCTTCAATATGCTCTATGTTGCAAAGCACAAGACGAAGGTTCTCAGGCTTTCCTAATCCACTGGCTTCGCGCATCTCGAATGCTTTATCACTCGCTTTGCGAATAAGCTCGTCGTACATATCAATTCCAATAAAGTTAATTTCGGGATTGCGGGCGCTTTGCTCACTAATAAATTTCCCTTTGCCCATACCCAATTCAACATAAATCGGATGATCATTACCGAATACTTCCCGCCATTTACCCTTGAAGGATTTAGGCTCAAGCACGACCAAATCCTCCAATTCCTTCAATACTTCCATCGTGCCTTGACGTCTTCTTAATCGCATGAAAGCTCCTCCACCTATCCAAAATTCATAACCTTTATTTTGCCCAAGTTTCACGGCTTTGTAAAGCTTGTGCTATCCTAAAAGTTACATAAGAAAAACCTAGCGGAAAAATCACCGCTAGGTCCTTTTTAGGTGGAAACAGT
>CAYUSG010000049.1:0-22930 GCA_964447355.1 uncultured Paenibacillaceae bacterium | reverse complement strand
TTGATCAAACCCTCCATAAAAGTTTATAGAAGCTTGTCTTAAGCTCATTTCTTACTTTGGCGTCATTCAATCCGAAGATTAAACAACTTTTTTCGTCGATTTGCATCGACATCTTTTCTGATCGATTGATCAGGTCCGATAAGCGTTCGCTGTTCAGTTTTCAAAGAGCAGAATTCAATACTACCATATCTAATTCAGTAAATGCAACATCTTAATTTCCCCATTTTGCCGATGACCGAACAAAGCAGATCAATATGATGTTTATTTCCTTTCGCTCTCGCGACCGGAATTACATCTTACTACATGCAGACTACTAAGTGCAAATGAAATATTCCCCAGTTTGATTATTTTATACGCATTCTTAATAGAGCCATACTAACTTCATACGGATACGGCTTTTATTTAGCCAAACGTTTAAACAAAGCCTGTCCATAAGATAAACAAAAAAGAAGAGGTTTCCCTCTCCTTATTATTGCTGAACCGAATAATTAAGTTCTTGCAAGACTGCAATCGCCCGATCCATATCTTTTTCATTGCGGAAGGATAAGCGCAGTATGCCAGGGACATCGACCCTTACCTCGATAATCTGAATATTACTTAAACTAATTTGACGATTACCTAATTCTGTGGCGATTTTACCAATGACCCCTGGAATGTCAGCAATATCTACATAAACGTCATACTGAGAGGAAATCATTCCTTTTCTCCGTTCCGGCAGCTGGCTTCTAAACGAATTAGCATTGGAAAATGCCTTATAAATACCATCACCATCATCAGATTCCAGCATTTGAATGAATTGATCTGTCTGCTCGTTCCAGTCCTTCAGTAATCTTAATAGAACTGCTTTATTGTTAATCAATATATCTCTCCAGATGGACGGGTCACTGGAAGCAATACGTGTTATGTCACGAAAACCGCCCGCAGCCAGGCGCTCATATAAATCATTAGATTCATTGTAATTAGAAATTTGATTCACTAACGCAACTGCTATGATATGCGGCAAATGGCTGATCGCACCAACAATATCGTCATGAAGTTCTGCTTCAACACGAATAATTTGTGCCCTGGTATGCTTCAATAATGAAGATAAGCGCTCGTAAGCTTCCTCTGGCACATTAGGGTTCGGGGATAATACATAAAAGGCGTTTTCAAACAAAAGATACGAAGCAGCCTCAACACCAGACCGTTCCGACCCAGCCATTGGATGTCCTCCGATAAAATAAATATCCTTGCGCTCCATAGATGATGCATATCTAGTAATGCTGCCTTTTGTACTGCCCACATCTGAAATAATACAACCTTGTTTAAGCGGCAGCTGACATAATCGATCCAGGTATTCTTCTAATTTCCCCACAGGAACACATAGAAAAATAAAATCAGCATCCCTCGCGGCATCTTCCATCGAAGTCGTAGCTTCATCAACGACACCGCGCTTTAAGTATTTTTCAACAGACGCAGGTGAATTGGAATGCCCTACTAGATGGTAACCCGGTTTATCTTTTAAACACAAAGCTAAGGAGCCGCCAATTAATCCTACGCCAAATATTGCAATTTTAAGCATCGATTGAATCACTCATTTGTTATTTTTTCGTAAACATTAGTTCGTTTCAACAACTATTTCCTCTAACACCTGCTCAAGCGTATGAATAAATTTCTCATTTTGCTTATCGCTGCCCACAGTAACACGAATTGAAGTAGGGAAGCCAAGACTATGCCCGCCTCGTACAATAATCCCTTTGCTTAACAATGCATTAAAGACTAATGGTGCAGGCTTCTGCAAATCAACCATTATAAAGTTTCCATAAGCAGGGAAAAAGGGCAGTCCAAGACGCTTAAATTCGCCTGTTAAGTAAGCAATACCCTTGGCATTCTCTTCACGGCAATAGCTAATGAAGGATTGATCCTGCAAAGCAACGCCGGCGGCCTTTTGTGCGTATCTTGTCGTATTAAAAGGTTCACGAACCTGATTAATTGTATGAATGACATCTGGATGACCAATGCCATAACCAATACGCAATGAAGCCAATCCATAAATTTTGGAGAAGGTACGAAGTACAACAAGATTCTTATATTGCTTCAACAATTCTAAAGAAGCAGGATATTCTTCAGTATCGATATACTCCGCATAAGCTTCATCAAGGACAACAAGCACTTGCGAAGGAATTTTCTTCAAAAATTGCTCTACCTGGGCATGGCTAACAATCGTACCCGTTGGATTATTCGGGTTACAAATCCACACAATTTTTGTACGCTCATTAACTTTAGCAAGCATAGCATCTAAATCATGGGTTCCATCTTTTAACGGGACTTCTACACAAACAGCACCCTCGATTTCAGCATTATGCTTATATTGCGGGAAGGTATGGGAAGCCATAATCGTTTCGTCCCCAGCAACTAGATAAGCGCGAGCCAACATCAGGATGACTTCATCTGAACCTGCCCCAAAAATAATTTGATTCGGTTCTACACCAAGGTGCTCGCTTAACCGGTTCGTCAAATCGGTTGCGGCTCCATCTGGATAAAGGCTCGTATTTTCAATTTCAGAGATAATCGCTTGTTTAATATGAGGAGAGCAACCAAATGGATTCTCATTGGAAGCAAGCTTGATGACTTCCTCTAGTCCAAACTCCTTCTTTACTTCCTCGATCGGTTTACCTGGCTGATAAACTGGAAGGTGTACGATGTTCGATTTCGGATTCACTAAAGATTCACCCCGTATTTCGAATGGTCTTAATTAATTTCCTTTTAATTGTCTCACAAAATCTCGAATTTGCAAGAGTCCATCTGCTTTTTCTGACGTGTTAGCTGAGCATAAAGCAGCATGCTGCTCTTCTATTTTACGAACAATTGCACTGCCAACTACAACGCCGTCACATATGGCTGAGAAGGTCTCAACGTGCTCTCTGCTTGAAATGCCAAACCCGATGGCTATTGGCAAAGTGGTCGATTGTTTTACGATATTCAAAAATTCATGGATACCTTCGTGAAATTGTGAGCGTACCCCTGTAACACCTAGAGAGGAGACACAATAAACGAATCCATCCGCATTTTGGGCAATTTTTGCGATGCGCTCTCTTGAGGTAGGCGCCACTAGCGGAATTAAATGAATGCCTCTTTCGCGTGCCGTATGTCTAACTGTCTGATCCTCCTCCATCGGAAGATCAGGAATAATGATGCCGCTAATATCATGTTCAATAAGTAAATCGAAAAAACGCTCCAACCCAAGCTGGTACACGGGGTTATAATACGTAAATAAGATAAACGGCAGCTTAACACCTTCATTTCGGGCTAGCTTAGCTGCAGCAATACAATCCGTTATTTTAATGTGATGCTTCAAGGCCCTTTCAGACGCTCTTTGAATAACAGGACCGTCCGCAAGCGGGTCGGAATATGGAACGCCAAGCTCAATCATATCCGCGCCAGCTTGCTCCATCTCCTTTATAATCGAAACCGAGGTTTGAAGATCGGGATCACCTACTGTAATAAACGGAATTAATGCTGTTTGACCAGACTGCTTTAAGTTTTGAAATGTTTGATCAATGAGATTCATTTACTTTGCCTCCCAAAACGTCCATGATCTGTGCCACATCTTTATCGCCGCGCCCAGATAAATTAACGACAAGAATTTGGTCCTTAGGCATCGTTGGCGCAAGTTTCATGGTTTGAGCGATTGCGTGTGCACTTTCAAGTGCCGGAATAATTCCCTCCGTCTGACTTAGAAGCTGCAGCCCCTCCAAGGCTTCTTGATCTGTAATCGGCACATACTCAGCACGCTTAATATCCTTCAGGTATGAATGCTCGGGTCCAATCCCAGGGTAATCCAGTCCAGCTGAAATCGAGTGAGCTGGCAAGACTTGACCATAATCATCCTGTAATAAATAGCTGAATGAGCCTTGGAATACCCCTGGCGAGCCTTTCGTCATGGTAGCTGCATGCTCATTCGTATCCACGCCTCTACCCGCAGCCTCTACACCGATGAGTCGAACGGACGTATCTTCGACAAAAGGATAGAACATCCCTACAGCATTACTTCCGCCGCCTACGCATGCTAAGATCGCATCAGGCAATCTGCCTTCTAGCTCCATGATTTGAGTTTTGGTTTCATCACCAATAATCCGTTGAAAATCACGTACCATCATAGGATATGGATGCGGACCGGTTGCAGAACCTAGAATGTAATAAGTATCCTCCACATGGCTTACCCAGTATCTTAACGTTTCATTACAGGCATCCTTCAATGTTCTCGTTCCTGAAGTAACTGGAATGACTTCTGCACCAAGCAGATTCATACGAAACACATTTAATTGCTGGCGTTTGGTATCCTCTTCGCCCATAAACACTTTACACTCAAGCCCCAGTAATGCAGCTACTGTTGCAGAAGCAACACCATGCTGACCCGCGCCAGTCTCGGCAATGACCTTGGTCTTACCCATTCGTTTGGCGAGGACAGCTTGACCAATCGCATTATTGATTTTGTGAGCGCCAGTATGGTTTAAATCCTCTCGTTTAAGATATATTTTTGCACCGCCAAGGTGTTGACTTAACCGTTCAGCATAATACAGCGGCGTTTGTCTTCCCGAATATTGTTTCAGTAAATACTTGATTTCGTTCTGAAAGTCAGGATCCTTAGCATAGTGCTTGTAAGCTTATTATATTTCAGTGAGCGCATTCATTAACGTTTCTGGCACATATCTGCCGCCAAATTTCCCGAATCTTCCATATTGATCTGGTACGACTGTCATGATTGTTTCACCCTTTCAATAAAGGTTCTTATTTTAATAGGATCTTTCATCCCCTCGGTTTCAACACCGCTGGATACGTCTACTCCATTAGGCGAATACGCGTTGATGAGCCTTTCGACATTGTCCGGATTTAAGCCGCCTGCAATTAGCAGCGGACATCCATTCTGCTTGGACCACTGCTGAACCATGGGGATATGTTCCCAAGAAAACGTTTTGCCGGAGCCGCCTCCTGTCACTGGGTCGAATGTATCAAGCATGATCGCATCAACGCAATCCTTATATGCATCCAGCTGTTCAACAACGGTCTGTACCCCCATCAAGCCATCCTCTACAGGAGGGACGGAAAAAACTTTAAACACTTTCTTCCCTAACGTGTCCTTAATAAGCTGACAGCATTCAGGTATCTCTTGACCGTGCAGCTGAATCACATCCAAAGGTGCAACTGCCACAATTGCACGGAGCTCATCCAATGTTGGATTTACGAACACGCCTACGGTTTCGATCTGTGAACCAGTACGTTCGCGTAATCTTGCAATCATCTCACCCGCTTGATTGGCCGTGACCTGTCTGCGGCTTTTGGCAAATACAAAGCCGATGTAATCCATCGGCATATGAGCTATCGCATCAATCATTTCTATACTTTGTATTCCACAAATTTTCACTAAAGCACTCATCTTTGTAGTCCCTCATTTGCAAGCGGACCTAATAAATCGTTTATTGCTGTCCCAACTTCAGGCTGGCGCATAAAGTGCTCACCTACAAGTACGGCATCCACGCCAAGTGATTTTAGATAGTGAATTTCACTAGGATTCGAAATCCCGCTCTCACTTACTTTTACAGCGTGACTTGGAATTATAGATATCAATTCCTCTGTTGTTTTCAAGTCTGTCACGAAGGTTTTCAAATTACGATTATTGATACCAATCATCGTCGCGTCCAGCTCTAACACTGTCTCAAGCTCTGGACGGTCATGTACCTCCACCAGTGCATCAAGACCGAGATCGCGAGCCAGTCCCAAATATTCTTTCATTTCTGCTTTAGATAGGATCGCAGCAATCAATAATACAGCGTCAGCGCCCCATAATCTTGCTTCATAAAGATGGCGAAAATCAATGGTAAAGTCTTTTCTGAGACATGGCACATTCACTTGTTGATGAATCGCTTTAAGATAATCAGGATGCCCTTGAAAGAAAGGAACATCTGTCAGGACTGAAATACAGTCTGTACCCGCTTCTTCATAGGCTTTAGCTAATGAAACGGGTTCGAAATCCTCACGGATTAATCCTTTAGAGGGCGAAGCTTTCTTCACTTCAGCAATAAGCCCCATCTCGCGATGACGACTAGCTGATAAGGCCTTTTCAAACCCTCTGCACGACGGCAGCTGGGCAATTTGTTTCTCTGCTTCAGCAAGTTTAAAGTTTTGCTTAATTTGCTCTAATTCAGTTCGCTTCTGTGCCACAATTCGATCAAGAAACATGAGTCAACTCTCCTGTAAAATCAACTAATTGCTGCAGCTTCTGTGCAGCTGTACCGTCATCTATTACGTTAGCAGCCCGCTTGATTCCTTCTTGTAAGGTTTCGCATATACCAGATACATAAATGCATGCACCAGCGTTTGCTAATACGATGTCTCTGTAAGGACCTTTCTCGCCGCTTAAGATACGCTTAATTATTGTAGCATTAGTTGCGGGGTCTCCACCAGTTACATCTTCAAGCTTTGCACGTCTCAATCCTAAATCTTCTGGTGTAATATCGTAAGTTCTGACCTCTTGATTACGCAATTCTGATATTCTAGTTGGCGCGGAAATGCTAATCTCGTCTAATCCATCATGACTGGCTACCACAATAGCACGTTTAACCTGTAATTCATTAAGTACATTAGCAATCGTTTCTGTAAGTTTCATATCGAATAAACCCAACATCTGCCGGTCAGCACCCGCAGGGTTTGTTAAAGGTCCTAATACATTAAATACGGTTCTAATGCCTAACTCACGACGGGGTGCAGCGGCATGCTTCATTGAAGGATGATACAATTGAGCGAACATGAAGCAAATACCGATCTTGTCAATGCAGGTTGCGGCCTGTTCGCTGTTAAGATTAATGTTAACCCCTAGAGCTTCAAGTACATCTGCACTCCCGGACTTACCTGACATGGCACGATTACCGTGTTTGGCAACTCGCGCGCCCGCTGCTGCAGAGATCACTGCGGAGATCGTTGATATATTAAACTTAATGATACCGGAGCCGCCTGTCCCGCACGTATCTAAAAGTTTTTCTTGACTTGTTGTTACTCTGTTCGACTTCTGACGCATCGTTTCAGCAAATCCCGTAATTTCAGCTACCGTTTCGCCTTTCATTCGAAGCGCGGTCATTAAGCTTCCAATCTGAGCAGGCGTCGCTTGACCTTCCATGATTTCCGCCATCACTTCTCGTGCCTCTTCGCGGGATAAATGCTGACCTTCAACAACTTTGGCAATGCCTTGCTGTACAGTCGTTTTACTCATAATTAAACCCCTCCCATTCATGTGAATGAACTTCAACTGTTACTACCCTATTATGACAAGTATTGAGCTTTGGACCCAAACGTCGCTTCAGCCACACGTATCGATTTCAGCATCCCTTTAGCTTTATTAACCGTTTCCTCATATTCCCGTTCCGGTACGGAATCATATACAATCCCGGCACCCGCTTGAACATAAGCTTTACCTTGCTTAAATATAATCGTTCTAATCGTGATACAAGTATCCAAATTCCCTGAAAAACCAAGGTATCCTATCGCACCCGCATAAGCTCCTCTGGCTTCATTTTCGAATTCAGCAATGATTTCCATCGCACGCAATTTAGGGGCACCGGATACCGTCCCTGCTGGAAGACAAGAAATAAAAGCATCGTAAAAGTCCTTACCCTCATCAAGCTTTCCAGACACATTGGAGACAATGTGCATAACGTGAGAATAACGTTCAATCTCCATGAAAGAATCACAGTGAACGGAGCCGAATTCAGATACCCTTCCAATATCATTACGCCCCAGATCAACCAGCATTAAATGCTCCGCACATTCCTTCTTATCGGCGAGCAGCTCTTGCTCCATTACAAGATCTTCTTCCGGCGTTTTGCCTCTTGGTCGAGTTCCTGCGATGGGCCGGGTCTGAACCTTCTCACCCTCGACTCTCACAAGCAGTTCAGGAGAAGTCCCGACGATGACTTCCTCATCCATTTTCAAATAATACATATAGGGTGAAGGATTCAAGGTTCTAAGCACCCTGTACACATGAAGGGGAGAAACGTCTGTTTCCATTTCAAAACGCTGTGATAATACGACTTGAAAAATATCCCCAGCACGAATATATTCCTTAGCATCATCTACCATCTGCATATACTGTGCTTTTGTCATATTAGATTGAACCTCACCCACCTCAACATCCTCTCGGATCGGTTGATGGCTTGTCCCTCTGGTTGTTAACGGCTTTTGAAGCTTCTCTATCGTCGAATCTATTATACGGCATGTTGCCTCATAAGCTTGTTGAATCTCTTCATGCGAACCGCCTTCAGGAATGTGAACATTCGCAATCACTTTCATCTGCTGTTTAAAATGATCAAAGACGATCACTTGATCGCAAAACATAAATTGCATATCATCCATTTGTAAATCGTCTATTCGATGTTTTGGAAGTTTCTCATAATACTGCAGTAAATCGTATCCGAAGAATCCGACAGCACCGCCCGTAAATCTCGGCAATCCCTCTAATGAAGGACTCTTAAACCCGCTTAAAGTCGTCTTTAATGCTTGTATCGGCTTACCCTCTAAAGGCACTGTTTCACCCTTTAACTTGAGTTCAACCTGGCCATTCTTGCAATGAATCAACATAAAAGGCTGCGTTCCTATAAAAGAATAGCGCGCCCATTTGACTCCGCCTTCAACGCTCTCTAATAAAAAAGCGTACTTCTCTTCATACACATGTTGAAAAACTCGGATCGGTGTTTCAGTATCTGCAAGAACATCTCTTACGATAGGAATTAGATTATATCCTTGTTCTGCATATTGAATGACTTCATTCACTTTAGGGGAATACATCGGATCACTCCTTAAATCAGCATTATATAAACCTATACTTCCTGATGTTATCAAAAAACCCTCTACCATAAGTAGAGGGTTCAAGCTTACTATTTAAGAGATCGTAGAATAAATCGAAAGTTATGTCTTATGCGCGATGGACTATTCTTCTGAATAGTCGATACTCATAGCATTCCTTCAACTTAACTTATTAAACATATACTCTGCTCTACTCATCTCAAATACTCAGCTCAAGTCTTACTACTCTGGCTCTCGTGCTCTCATCTTTAATCAATATACACTAACTTTTATTAAATCGTCAACCTAGCCCGTAGTACTGTCCGCTAAATCCGGACGCAACTTGATTGCATCATTGAGATAAATATGAATAATCTCATCTTGCTTCTTCTCTGTATTCACATGTACCATCAATCGGATACACAAGGGGAGGCTGTCTACTACTGGGATTTCTAACGAACACATCAATGGAACCAGATCCCAGCCCGGTATATTGCGAACAGCTATTGCAGGAAATGTAGCATTCAGGTCTCCCGTTGTTGTAATAAATACACTGCAAATATCTTCTGGATTAATCTGATTTTCTTTTACAATCGTTTGAAGCAGTTCAGATGTAGCACTGAGTATTTCGTGTTTTTCATTGTGCTCTACCGTAGTTGCTCCACGTATTCCCCTAACATACATCTGCTAGCCCTCCTGTTTTAGCTGCTCTATGATTTCTCTCACCCATGAAGCGGAAATATCATTCACAATCTCTACCTTCCCAATCTCTACAGGCACTACAAACACCATACGACCTTCTTTAAACTTCTTATCATGCATCATTGCATCCATGATCGCCTCAACATTCATATGCTTCGGCACTGCAACAGGCAATCCCAGTTTCTGCATTAACCGTTTTGTCTCAGTATAAATGGTCTGGTCATATCCCATTTTGACTGCCAGTTTGGCTGAACCCACCATACCAATCGAAATCGCTTCACCATGAAGCAGTTCATTATAATTCGCTACGGCTTCTAACGCATGGCCAATCGTATGGCCTAGATTCAGGATCGCCCTTAAGCCGCCTTCTCTTTCATCCTGGGAAACTACCATAGACTTCACTTTACACCCGTGATATAACGCTTCTTGCAGTGCAGCTGGGTCCATGTTCAGCAAATCCTCAGCGTGGGCGTCAAACCAATTTACAAAGTCACGGTCCCAAATCAAACCGTGTTTCAGCACCTCAGATAATCCTGCGCGAACTTCGCGTTCCGGAAGCGTTCTTAAAGTCGTTGTATCGTATAGTACGAATTCCGGTTGATGAAACGCCCCTATGATATTCTTGGCCAGCGGATGATTCACCGCAACCTTACCGCCTACACTACTGTCATGCGCTAGTATTGTAGTAGGCATCTGCACAAACTTGATGCCTCTCATATACGACGCAGCTACAAAACCAGCAAGATCGCCGACAACACCACCGCCTAATGCAACAACGGTTGAATGACGATCTAATCCCCCCTGCAGCGCAGTGGTCATGACTTCTTCATAAACCTTTAAACTCTTTGAACTTTCCCCAGAGTTCACGATCGATGTAATAAGGGTATATCCAGCCGTTTCTAATACTGCTTGTAATGATTTTAAATGAAGTTTGGCAATGCTAGTATCAGTAACAATAAGGACGGGTGAACCTTTGGAAATGTGATGTTTGTCAAAATATTCGTCAGCATGCTGCAGCAAATCCTCCCCTATATAAATAGGGTAGGATCTTTCGCCTAAATCCACGACCAATTGTTTCATATTAATAACGCTCCAGCTGGGCTAAATATTGGTCTACATTGTTCTGAATTTCTTCAATTGAATCCCCGCCGAATTTCTCCATAAACGCTCGGGCAACCTCCCAGGCTACAACATGTTCCATCACCACACTGGCTGCCGGGACAGCACAACTGTCAGAACGCTCTACCTGAGCGGTAAATGGCTCTTTATTATCAATATCAACACTGCGTAATGGTTTGTATAGTGTCGGTATCGGTTTCATGACCCCGCGAACAATAATAGGCTCGCCATTAGTCATTCCGCCTTCAAAGCCGCCTAGACGATTCGATGCACGGTGATAACCGCGTTCTTCCGAGTAGAGGATTTCGTCATGAACTTCAGAGCCTCTAAGGTGGCCCGCTTCGAAACCAATGCCGATTTCGCAGCCTTTAAAGGCATTGATGGAAACAACCGCTTGAGCAATTCTTGCATCAAGCTTGCGGTCATACTGGACATGACTTCCTAGCCCAATAGGCACGCCTTCAACGATACACTCTACAATTCCGCCGATCGAGTCGCCTTCTTGTTTGATTTGATCGATGTGCTCCATCATTTTTACTTCAGCTTCTTTATCTGTTACGCGAACAGGTGAATCTTCAGTTGTTTTAATTAATTCGTCGATCGGCATTTCTGTCCGTTTGGCTTCTACTTCACCAATCCGAATAACCTGTCCGGCTACCTTAATCCCAAAATGAGCCAACAACTGACGCGCTACCGCACCAACGGCTACACGAGCTGCTGTTTCCCTAGCGCTGGAGCGCTCAAGCACATTACGCAAATCTTTCATATTATATTTTAATCCGCCATTCAAATCTGCATGACCTGGTCTAGGGCGATGGACTCTGCGCTTCTCTTCATCACTGCCTTCAATCGGCTCGATGTTCATGACAGTTGTCCAATGTGTCCAATCTTTGTTCTCAACAACAAGTGCTACTGGAGCGCCTGTAGTTTTACCGTGACGAACACCGCCAACAATATTAGCCGTATCTTTCTCAATTTGCATCCGTCTGCCGCGGCCATGGCCTTTCTGTCTGCGATGCAGCTGAAAATTCAGCTCTTCAAAATTGATCTTCATATTACTTGGCAGCCCTTCAATAATGGCTGTTAATTGTGGACCATGTGTTTCCCCTGCTGTTAAATATCTCACTGGTTATACGTACCCCTTTCTCCTGAACCCAAAGTTTCATCACTTTAGCGCTTTTATGTGCTAATTATAGTATAGCTGTAATGGTTTGACAAGAAATGATGCCCAAACAAAAAACACGCCTGCGACAAGCGCTCCATCGAGACGTGTTTGACCTTTATAACCTTTGGAAACAACTTTAAGTGTGTAAGGGATGATGCGGCAGGCAGCGAGTTCGTTCAAGTTCTTGAGGCTCGTCCACAACACCCATGACCTGCATGGAATCAATCCCCAAAATTTGGGCACATTCCTGCAAGGAGATCATTCCCCTGCGGTATGCATGTATCACTTTTCGTTTATCCATTCAATTAAACCCTCCAACTTGATGTATTACTCATAGTATAGGAAAAATTGGAAGGGAATATACATAAGGCTAGTAGCTCTTTATTATCAATCACGTAATATCCTCATCTTAGTTCGAAACAGGTTCTAGCATTCTCCGATAGAAGAAGGTATCAACGACTTCAAGTTGATAGCGGTGCGGACTGAATATTTGCTCCGTACTCCCTACAAATAAAATGCCTCCAGGCTTTAATGCTTGAGAAAATTTATGGTAGAGCAACGTTTTAGCTTCTTCTGTAAAATAGATCATGACATTTCGACAAATAATTAAATCAAAGTTAGTTTCAAATGGTTCAGTAAGCAGATTCCGCTTCACAAACTTAATATGCCGTTTCAAATCCTCTTGAATGCTGTATGTCACATGATCTTGGATGAAATATTTATTCAAATAGTGCTGCGGAACGTCACGAATGGATCGATCCACATACAATCCTTTTTTAGCTTTTTCTAACGCTCCCTCATCTAAGTCAGCTGCGATAACCGTTGAGGAAGTAAGGAGCTGCTGCTCCGCTAATATCATAGCTAAGGAATAAGGCTCTTCACCTGTTGAACAGGCAGCACTGAAGCATTTAAGTCTTCGATTGTGCTGACTAAGCTCAGGGATAAATCGATCCTTCAATACTTCCCAACGATTCGGATTCCTCCAAAATTCGGATACATTAATCGTCATACGATCCAAAAATTCGTGGAATAACACCTTATCCTTCATCATCGCATCGAAAAATGCTACAAAGGTTGTATAACCTTTCTTATCACGAAGTGACGTTAGTCGGCGTTTCATCTGCGCTTCTTTATATTGACTAAGATCAATGGACGTGCTCTGCTTTACTTTTTTTATAAATGTATAATAATCAAGATCCTCCATGTACAGTCCCCCCCTTAATGCGATACGTGGATTTCCCTATTCCATAGAGGAGCTGCAAATTCCTTCTTGACAAGTGTGTAAACGCTTAAAAACGTCTATATCCAGCGCAAGATATCTTTATCATACTCCAACAATTCTTCCGGCTTAAAGAAAATATTAATTTCTCTTTCAGCATTTTCAGGAGAATCTGAACCATGAATAAGATTCCGGTTCGTATGGACGCCAAAGTCTCCTCGAATCGTTCCTGGTATAGCTTCGAGTGAATTCGTCTTTCCCATCATCGTTCTAGACAACGCAATCACTTGATCGCCCTGCCAAACCATGGCAAAAACAGGTCCTGACGTAATAAAGCTTATTAGATCATCAAAGTAGGGTCTGCCTATGTGCTCAGCGTAATGTGTTTCAGCTTGAGTCTCGGATAGCCGTATCAGCTTTGCCCCTATGAGTTTAAATCCTTTTCTTTCAAATCGATTTACGATCTCACCGATTAAACTGCGTTGAACGCCATCTGGCTTTACCATCAAAAATGTTCTTTCCACGGTTAATCCTCCTAGTACGTAAATGTTTACTTTTACCAGTATAGCATATCACAGCAACCTTTGAAGATTTAGTATGAACGATGACCAACAAACCGCGCGATATCTAGCAAGTTCTTCTTGGTCTGACCGTTCGGAATATCCTTCAAAGCAGCCTTTGCTTTCTCAATATAACGATCTGCTAACTGTTCAGCACGCTTAAGACCTTGGCTTTTACGAATCGTTTGAATGAATACATCTACGTTCGTGTCGCCTCCATGCGCTTCAATTCTATTTAGCTCCTGAAGTAAGACGGGACGCAGTTCTGGTTCCTCGAGAGCTAGTAGGACGGGCAGCGTAATATTCCCTTGCCTCACATCACTTCCAGGCGGTTTACCCAGCTGCTTCGCTGTACCGCACACATCCAGCAAATCATCCGTAATTTGGAATGCCATTCCCACATTATAACCAAACGAATACAGCTTTCTGCAAACTTCAATAGGGACATCTGCAGCTAGTGCACCAAGCTGACAGCTAATCGCAATGAGCAAAGCCGTCTTTCTTCGAATGCGCAGTAAATAATGACGAACCGATTGGTTCAAATTAAAGAAATCACGGACTTGTTCCATTTCGCCGATACTCATCTGGACAATAGCTTTGGATAAAATATTATGTATTTCAGGTTGTTCCAGCTCTGTGATTACAGTTAATGCTTTGGCAAAAATATAATCGCCAGTGTACATCGCAATGCGGTTATCCCATTTAGACTTAACAGTAAGCTGTCCACGCCTTGTATTGGCATTGTCAATGACATCATCGTGAACCAGCGATGCCATGTGGATGCACTCTAATGCGACCGCCACGTGTTTCAACCGATTTAACTGATAACTGCCTAACTCACCTGCAAGCAAGACAAAAACAGGGCGGATTCGTTTACCGCCCGCCTTAAGCAAGTGCAAAGACGCTTCACTTAATAAAGCGTGATCGGAGCGGACGGTTTCGTCCAATTCCTGTTCGATATATGCAATATCTTTTCTAAGTCTAGCGTAAATATCAAGTAGCTTCATGCTTCCACCTATACAACAGATTTATTGTCCCACAAATGCAGCTTCACACGTTTTGGCAATAAGCCTAATTCAAAAGCGTAATCATAATAAAGCTGCAAACCTTCCATTTGGCTCAAGCCAAATTCATATGTTAATAATCCTTGAAAGTAATGTTCCCAGAATGACCTGGTCCTTCCCAATGTACGGTGCGCTTCATGTATCATTTCATCGGGCTGCGCTAAACCTTTAGCTTTACTGTCTAAGAAAGTTTCGTAGATGCGTTGGACCATCTTTGGATGCTGTTTCATAGCTTCCTTACGGACAGCCCACACTGCAAAAGTCATCCACCTGCCTGTATAACGATACCATTCTTCCCCGAGATCAGTCACTTCATAAGTGGTACTTTCCTTAGCTCGAATAGCATCGTCGCCGATCAGCAGCGCGGCGTCATGATTGGCCATCATCTCATCAAGGGACGGATCCGCATACGAATAGGAAGGGCTTCCCCCATATCGTTTGTTCATGATGATTTTCAGCAAATTGACTGAAGTCGCCGAAGTCGTTGGGAGCGCAATTCGCCCATTCGCGACGACCTCAAGCGGGTCGCGATGAAAGAGAAGAATAGAGCCAACCTCCCCCCTCGCACTAACGGACAAATCAGGGAATAATGCATATTCCTCAAAGTGTTCAGCATAAGCAAACGATGAAATAGGTCCCATGTCAATATGTCCAGCTGCCATCGCTTTATTTAACTGAGCTGGAACCTGCGAAATGCATTCGATTTGGTCTCCAAAGCGCTCATACGGGAAATAATAAAAAATCGGCCAAACATTCGTATAATGAATTCGACCAATACGAATCGGTTTATTCATAGCTGTTCTCCCCATCTGGTATATAATTCGTGATCAATATTCATGGTGTCCAGTACCTTGCCGACAACAAAATGAACAATGTCATCAAGCGTGTTTGGGTGATTGTAAAATGCAGGCATCGCAGGCACAATTCTTACTCCCAGCTTAGCCAAGGTCAGCATATTCTCTAAATGGATCGCATGAAGCGGTGTTTCTCTGGGAACGATCACCAAGGGCTTGCCTTCTTTTAGCATGACGTCAGCAGCCCGTTCCATCAAGTTATCCGACGCCCCTCTAGAAATCGCCGACAAGGTTCCCATGGAGCATGGAATAATGACCATGCCATCCACTCGAAACGAACCGCTGGCAATACTAGCACCTATATCTTGAATTGGATGATATTCGATCTGTCCCTCACCCTTGAAACGCTCAGTTAACTCCTGTTTACGCGCAGCGGCATTCCATCCTAATTCCTCATGCAATACTCTCCATCCAGCATCTGTGATCAATACATGAACATGAAATCCCAGCTTTACAAGGGTCTCAATACATTTAACACCGTAAGCTGCACCGCTGGCGCCCGTCACCCCTACAATCCAACGTTTGGGCCGACGTTTCGACTCGTTCATGTTAAGTCAACACCACCAAATCTAGAAAGGTAAAACTGAATACAACCACACTCAGTACCCCATTCATAGTAAAGAAGGCTGTATTTAACTTCGACAAATCATTCGCTTTCACTAAGCGATGTTCATAGAAAAGTATGACTCCCGCAATCAAAGTACCCAGTATATAAACCCAGTTCAATTCGGCAAGCCAAATTAAACTAATAAAACCAAGTGCTGTTACAAGATGAAATAATCTTGCAAACAAAAGCGCTTTTGCGATGCCAAAGCGGCTAGGAATAGAGAACAGCCCTTCTTTTCTATCATAATCCGCATCTTGGCACGCATAAATAATATCGAATCCAGCCGTCCATAATGCTACAGTCATATAAAAGATATACGCTGTAATGTTTGGTGTGCCTGCTACGGCTACCCATCCACCTAACGGCGCTAACGCAATCGTAAGACCGAGCACTACATGACACAGCCATGTAAAGCGTTTCGTATATGAATAAAAAACGAGCAAAAACACAGCAATCGGCAGCAACTTAGCTGCCAAAGGATGCAGCTGGAACGCTGCAATAAACAACACACCAAAAGAAACAATAATAAATCCCCACACCTCAAGCGCAGACAATAAACCTGCTGGTATGGCTCTTCCAGCCGTCCTTGGATTTTTCTTATCGATCATTTTATCGATCACACGGTTTAACCCCATCGCCGCACTTCTTGCGCCTACCATTGCCAGCGTAATCCACCCTATTTGAGCCCAGCTTGGCAAATGACCAAACATAACAACAGAGCCAAGAATGGCTCCCATAAATGCGAAAGGCAATGCAAACACGGTATGTTCAAATTTGATCATATCTAAGAAGACTTTTATTTTATGAAGCATGATCGTTCCCCTTTGTTCCAATGTGCAGTGCAGCGATACCGCCAGTAAGTGGGTAGACCTGCACATCCTTTAATCCCGCTTGCTCGAAACGAATCTTTAATTCCTTGTAATCTGGAAATTTCACTAGCGATTCCGGCAGCCATTTGTATTGTTCATAACGTTTCGCCACAAGCTTCCCAATCCATGGAAGAATATTACGAAAGTAAAAATAATAAATAGACTTAAACGGTTCCCAAGCTGGCTTGGACAACTCTAAACAAACCACTTTCCCACCCGGCTTCACCACTCTTCGCATTTCTCGAAGCACTTGATCTAAGTCCGGTACATTCCGTAGCGCAAACCCAATCGTCGCATAATCAAAGCGATGATCCTCGAAAGGAAGCTCCATAGCATTACCATTGAGCAATTCAATTTGCTTGTTTAATTGCGCTGCATCGACTTTCTGCTGACCCACATTTAACATGTTCTGGCTAAAATCTAATCCGAAGACAGCACCTGTTTCGCTCGCTCTTGCAAGACTAAGCGTCCAATCACAAGTTCCGCAGCAAACATCTATGGCACTCTCGCCAGGCTGAACATTCAATTTCTTCATCGTGAATTTACGCCACGCTTTATGCCTGCGGAAACTAAGCAGATCATTCATCAAATCGTATTTGGGTGCAATACTTTCGAAAACCGAATGTACAAAGCGTTCCTTTGTTTTGCCATCCATTCTAATGTTCCTCTCCCTAGCTGCTTTCCTCTGCCACTTTCACTGGTGTAACTAAGTGCAAAAAAGGATTAAGCATATTTCTTAATTCCTGAGTCAACGTACCCGCTGTATGTTTTTCAATGCATGTTTGCAATTCTGTAATATGAATGGACAGCATCCCTTTTAGGACTTGTCCAATTTGATATTGTTCCACAACCTCACGCACACGGCTTTCATCTAAACCCTCTGCATTCATCAGTTGCTCGCGTTCATCATCCGTAGCTTGTTGAAATATAAACCAATAAGCCCAGCTGTGCTTAAAATCATTAACGCACTTCAAACGCCTAATCTCTTCACTAATCACCTCGCAACGAGTGAATGAGGCTAATACATCAGACCAAACAGCCTGATGCTGTCCATCTAACCAATGATTAAACGTTAGAAACAATTGTGTCTTTATCGATACCGTCTGCTTCAAATAATCCTCGGCCGTACATTTAAACTGTTTCATCTTCATGTATAAGGTAAGTTTAATACGATTGACTTCACAAATCGCATTAGAAAGCTTTCGAATCATGTCAATTTGACCCGCTTGCGCTAACAACTGATAGAAACGACCGCTGAAATAATCCCCTGCTAACACACTTAGCTGTCTTGTCCGATCCTTCAAGCCAGATGCAGCGTAATCACTCGCTTCTGCTGCAATCGTATCATGCGTATCTAAACCCATCTGCACTAACGATGTCACTAACGCAAACAATTCGCTCTGCGGTTGCTGGTACCGAGTACTCAAGAACGCGTACAACAATTGCGTACGGTTATTTGGAAATTCTGGCAGGTCGACGTAAGCTTGTATCATATCATACTCTGTATATTGTTTTGCCTTATCCTTTATTTGAAAAAATGTCATAGCTGCCTCCGACCATCATAAAAATAATCCCGTCCAATCTAAACAATTATAACATATCCTTAAGCTAACCGCACATGGCGGTAAATGTTTTCAACCGCATTAGGACGGATTCAAATCTTCCCACAACATGGTATATGTTAAGCTGCTGTAAGATTGCAAGAACAACATCGGGTCAGATTGCCGCTGCAATGCAGTTTCTAATGCTGCTGCCGCCTCGCTAGAAGGTGTCATATCCATAGCCAAAACAAGCTTGGCTGGTTCAGTTTCTTCATTCTGAAGCATGACGCGTACCCTTATATCTTTAATATTATTCGCCCTTATCATGCCAAACTCACAAATCTTAAGCAGGTCCTTTTCTATCAAGCGTTTACTGTAAAGGGTATCCGTTAACAACAAATCAATAGATAAAATATGATGCTCCCAACTGACCTTATACAGATCTAATTGGATGGGCAGTTCCACCATCATGTCCACCAGGTTACTGTCTTTTAGTTGTACACTCGCTTGGGCTGGAACGGCCCCTTCTCTGAACATCGAATTGCCATTTAATTCTGGGAGTAAACTAAGTCCGACAGCTAAGCCGATAGATACACACAATGTAACGAAGCATCTTAGCATCCATTTCATACAAGAATCCCCCCTTACATCATTGTACAACGAAAAAATGCAGGCTATGCCTGCATTTTTATCTCTGAAAACTTACATTCGGACTTAGAAATTAATTCTCTTAAGTCTATGCCAATAATTTATTCATCTGTATGTACATTACCGTACTTGCTCAACACTTCAGCTTTGCCTCTGATTTTAATGGCCGATGTATGATTCGTAAACTGTGCAACCATCACTTCGCCTTTATCAAGTTTCTCAGTGTGGTGGAATTTAGTATCTTGGCCGCGAGTAAGGCCGATCACATGAACACCATTTTCCTTCGCCTTGATGATGACGTAATCATTGTGTTCCATCATCTCATCCTCCTCATGATCCTTGGTGAGTATAGGCCTTACACAAAAAATCGGATTGACTGGATTCGAACCAGCGACCTCTGCCACCCCAAGGCAGCGCTCTAGGCCAAACTGAGCTACAACCCGATACTAAAAATTGTTGTTGACGCTTATAGATTGTAAAACAAATTGAATTTACTTGTCAATATACGAATCCATTTCATCATGCGCTATATTGCGGCCGTGGCTTTACTTGAAACTTCAGAAAGATTGAGCTCCGCTCAAAACTTATGCTTCCTGGCGTTATAAAGAAAAAACCGTGAAAAAGATCACGGTTTGCATCATAAAACTATGTATGGTTTATTGAATGCCATCTTTAAGTGCTTTACCAGGTTTAAACGCTGGAACCTTGCTAGCAGCGATTTCGATTTCTTCACCCGTCTGTGGGTTACGTCCCTTACGAGCAGAACGCTCACGGACTTCGAAATTACCAAATCCAACAAGTTGAACCTTGTCACCGTTTTGAAGCGCTTCAGAGATGGAAGAAAAAACTGCGTCTACAGCTTTCGTCGCATCTTTCTTGGAGATTTCAGATAATTCAGCAACGCGATTGATAAGATCTGTCTTATTCATGCCTTTCACCTCCCTCCAATAGATTAATACTGTGTATATAACTTGTCTTAACCGTTTTGGTCTAAATTATACATCATGAATTAGTAAACAACGAGAGAACGTTAAAAACCTTAGTTTCACCAGCATTTCCCCGTCTCTCAAGTGACAAACCTATAGTAATATAGAGTTTGCCTAATTTCAAGAGAAAATAAATAAAAAAGCACTCAAATTGAGTGCTTTCATACCGAAGTCCTACTTGTCTTACAATATAATGGCAATTAATCCGCCGGAACCTTCATTTATGATGCGTCCTAAAGTCTCTTGCAGTTTGTATCTTGCATTATCAGGCATCATCGCAATTTTACCTTGAATACCTTCTCGAACGATTGAATGCAGGGATCGGCCAAAAATATCAGACTCCCAAATCTTCGTTGGATTATCTTCAAAATCCTGCATCAAATAACGAACCAACTCTTCACTTTGCTTCTCAGTCCCAATGATCGGAGCGAATTCAGACTCTACATCCACACGAATCATGTGGATGGATGGTGCAGTTGCTTTCAGACGCACTCCGAATCTGGAGCCTTGCCTAATCAACTCTGGTTCATCCAAGCTCATTTCCTGCAAGGACGGGGCGGCAATGCCATAGCCCGTATTCTTCACCATTTCCAACGCCTCAGCTACATTGTCATATTCACGTTTGGCGTATGTTAAATCCTGCATCAGCTGCAGCAGATGGTCTTTTCCGCGAATTTCTACACCTACAACTTCCATCAAAATTTGATCATACAGCTCATCAGAAGCATATAGATCAATTTCCGCAACCCCTTGCCCCATGTTCATCCCGGCAAGTCCTGCCCTCTCAATGAAGTCATATTCAGTAAATTGGCTGACTACACGATCCACATCACGCAGCCTGCGAATGTCCTTAACCGTATCTCGCACAGAATCTTCAAAGCTTGAACGCAGCCAGTGATTGTCCTTCAATACCATGACCCAGCTAGGAAGATTCACATTCACTTCATGAACAGGGAATTCATACAGCACCTCGCGGAGCACACCCATTACATCTTCTTCACGCATCTCATCAACACTTAACGCCACCGAAGGAACGTCATATTTTTCAGAGATTTCCAGCAGCAAGGCTTGTGCTCTATCCCCTCTTGGGTTTGTTGAGTTAACCACCACGATAAAAGGTTTCCCAACCTCTTTGAGCTCTTCTATGACCCTTTCCTCTGCTTCTACATAAGATTCGCGCGGAATTTCAGCGATAGAGCCATCAGTTGTAACGACCACACCAAGCGTAGAATGCTCTTGAATCACCTTACGCGTTCCAATTTCCGCAGCCTCTTGGAAAGGAATTGCTTCTTCAAACCAAGGCGTGCTAATCATACGGGGGCCGTTCTCATCTTCATAGCCTTGGGCACCCTCAACGGCATACCCTACACAATCAACTAATCTTACGTTCACATCCAATCCTTCAGCTACATTGATTTGCACCGCTTGATTCGGAACAAATTTGGGCTCTGTAGTCATAATCGTGCGTCCTGCTGCACTTTGCGGAAGCTCGTCTTTGGCTCGAACCCGATCCGCTTCATTCGTTATACTAGGCAGTACAACAGTCTCCATAAAACGTTTAATAAAAGTAGACTTTCCCGTACGGACCGCGCCAACGACCCCCAGGTATATATCTCCACCCGTACGTTCTGCGATGTCCTTAATAATATCCACTTTTTCCAATGAGATCCCCTCCTAAAAGGTAGTTTCTAGCTTTCATTCCATACTCGTACAATCATTTGGACTAGTATCAAATATATGTACCAGACTTAAGAATATGACGCCCGATTCAATCTTTAATGCGATTGAATCTCTCCACAGCATGGCGTCGTATATGGATATACCCCTTTATAGATATGTCATCCACCCCTTACTCCTTCTAATCTTTTGAAAATATATGCTGTTTTCAGGTCCAATATGCCAGAAAAAAAGCCTCAAAGCATCGACCAGAATAATCTGATCTCATCTTTGAGGCTTTTATCTTTATTCAATTAATTCGTGCGAACACGCGGTTGTCCATCACTCCAAACGTAGGGTGCGGAGCTAACAGGCACCACATGATGGACCTCCGTCAGCAAATATCTTAAATCCGGGTATTGTTCGGCTGAGAATGTCTCACCCGCTTGTTCCTTGACCCGCATCAGGTCGGGTGCGTAATCGATATACACTTTACCCGATTCATGCAGCAGCAAACTGAGAAACTGCCTGCTGTAAGGGCTTCTTATCTGGACAGCTTGAATTCCGAGTTGATCATACTGAATACGGAAGTAACCTTCCCCAGCTTCATCACCTAAGGGGAGCTGCCCATTATGCGCAAGGCTGTACTGTTCAACCGCCCGCTGCACATCACCAACCTGCTGCTTAACAACTAAATCTAGAAGCTTAACGGTCGGCTGTTCTTCAATATGAATGAGTACATAATAATAGCTTCCACCGCTTTCAAATGAATCCAAAGGAAGTTGACTTAAATAGCCGGAATCCATAAGCTTCTTGAAATCAACTACATATTTCTCAAAAATCGGCGTATCTATCTCACTGTTCTTAATCGGCGGAACGCTGTTCGCTTCAATATAACGATCTACGGCCTGCTGCACTACAGGTATGTACTCCCCGGGTGCCACCTGATTTTCTTTTCGCAACTCATCAGGATACATACATCCTGTCAGCAGCAAAACCATAATAAAGATACAAGCCATATATGCTTTCGATGAGATGCGTTTACAAGCATTCGTTGGGCTCACCATTCCTCCTCCTCGTATAATAGTTTTAGAAGCTCATCTTAAGTCAATTTCCAGTTGATCCG
>CAYUSG010000048.1:0-23114 GCA_964447355.1 uncultured Paenibacillaceae bacterium | reverse complement strand
TGCGGATTGAACTGGAGCGGTCAAGATCCAACGGCATGTGCTGCGGGGCGGGCGGGGGGATGATGTGGATGGAGGAATCGGCGGGTAAGCGGGTCAATATAGCCCGAACGGAGCAGGCGCTCGAAGTGAACCCTACGATCATCAGCAGCGCCTGCCCCTACTGCCTGACCATGATGGAGGACGGTACGAAGATGAAAGCTGTGAACGACAAAGTCCAAACTGAGGACGTAGCGGAGCTGCTCGCAAGGTCTGTCTTCGGCAGCTAAATGGGAGATGAGGAGGCTGTATGATGGTACATCAAATCCGCAAAGCGGCGGTTATAGGTTCGGGCGTGATGGGCGCTGGTATTGCGGCTCATCTAGCCAATACGGGTATAACCTGCCTGCTGCTAGACATAGTGCTTGACACATTGACGAAAGAAGAGGAGTCCCAAGGGCTCACTTTACAATCGAGTGCTGTTCGTAATCGACGGGCCACCGAAGCTATTAAGCGCTTGAAGAAACAGCAGCCCGCTCCATTGTATGATGCCGCCTTTTCATCGCGGATAATCCCTGGCAACATCGATGATCATTTGGATCAAATCCGCGGGGTGGATTGGGTCATTGAAGCGGTGGTGGAGCAGCTGCAGGTGAAGCAAGCCCTGTATGAACGTATCGAGCGCTATTGGTCGCCGGGGATCATTGTAAGCTCCAATACGTCAGGTATTTCGATCAATGAGATGGTTGCTTCATGCAGTGAAGTGTTTCAAAGGCATTTTCTAGGAACGCATTTCTTCAATCCGCCTCGGTACATGAAGCTGCTTGAGCTTATCCCAGGTCAACGTACGGATGAAGACATCGTCCAGCGTCTGAGCAAGTTTTGTGAGAAGTCCTTGGGGAAAGGGGTTGTGAAAGCCAAGGATACTCCTAATTTCATAGCCAACCGGATCGGAACTTACGGGTTACTAGTCACATTAAAGGAGATGCAAGCAAGGGGTTTCACGGTCGAGGAAATAGATGCAGTCACAGGACCAGCGCTAGGGCGCCCTAAGAGTGCCACCTTCCGCACGTTGGATGTGGTGGGCTTGGATACATTTGTTCATGTTGCGGGTAATGTGTACCACAAAGTGACTCAAGCGGAGGAGAAATCGATCTTTGAGGTGCCGGATCTTCTGCGTACCTTAGTGGCTCGAGGGTGGACGGGTGAAAAGGTTGGGCAAGGCTTTTATAAGAAAGTGAAGGAACCGCAGGGAACAGCGATTCAAGTGCTTGATCTGAGTACGTTGGAGTATCGTCCTCGACAGACGATCACCTCTGCGTCATTAGAAGCGGCTAAACAGGCAAAAGGGGCGAAGGCTTCCATCAGGGCATTACTTAAAGCAAACGATCGTTACGCTGAACTGGCGTGGGCCATTCTAAAGCAAGTGCTGATTTATGCTGCTGAGAAAGCTTACGAGATCTCAGATTCTATTCTAGACATAGACAGGGCCATGAAATGGGGTTTCAACTGGGAGCTGGGTCCATTTGAGACGTGGGACGCCATAGGGCTTGTGTATTCGGTTCAGCGGATGGAAGCTGAAGGCACGAAGGTGCCAGAGTGGGTGAAAGCGTGGATCAGTAAGGGGCACGAGAGCTTCTACCTCATGGCGGACTCCATACCGTACGTGGCAAGTCATTCGAAATATAAAGCGATCGAACAGCCGGAGGAACACATCGCTTTAGGTCCATTGAAAGAGCAACGACAGGTGATGTGTTCTAATGCGGGTGCCAGCTTAATCGATATTGGGGACGGGGTAGCTTGTTTGGAATTTCACTCGCCTAACAATGCCATTGGGGCGGACATTCTGATGATGATTCAGAAAAGCATCGAGGAGGTAAGGCAGCATTATGACGGTCTGGTGATTGCGAATGAAGGGAAGAACTTCTGTGTCGGAGCGAATTTAATGCTGTTGCTCATGGAGGCACAGGACGAGGAATGGGATGAGGTAGACCTTATTATTCGTCTGTTCCAGGACACGATGCTGAAGCTGAAGCACTTTGAGAAGCCAGTTGTGGCGGCGCCGCATCGCATGACGCTGGGGGGAGGCGTGGAGGTGTGCATGCCAGCAGACCGAGTCTGCGCCTTAGCCGAGACTTACTATGGTCTTGTTGAGGTGGGTGTAGGGTTAATTCCAGCGGGAGGTGGATGTAAGGAGCTGGCTCTGCGCGTGAGCCAGAAGGCGGTTCATCCTCACGTTGATCTGCAGCCATTTGTGAATCATGCGTTTGAGACGATTGGCAAAGCAAAGGTATCTACAAGCGCTTATGATGCGAAGCGGCTCGGTCTTCTGCAAGCGCAGGACAGAGTGGTGATGCATCCCGATCATCTGATCTATGAAGCGAAGCAATCCATTCTGCAGCTGGTTCAGAGCGGGTACAGTCCCGTATCCTCTGAAGTTATCCAAGTCGTCGGAAGAGATGGTAAAGCGGTGCTGCAACTGGCCGCCTACGATATGAGGCAGGCAGGCTACATCAGCGAGCATGATGAGCTGATTGCCCGCAAGCTGGCACATGTTCTGACGGGCGGCGATGTGCCCGCGGGCTCGCGGGTGAGTGAGCAGTATCTGCTGGACCTGGAGCGGGAGGCGTTCCTCAGCCTATGCGGTGAACCAAAGACGCAAGCGCGTATGCAGCACATGCTGACAAAGGGCAAACCGCTCCGAAATTAACATAAGCGAGGTGAGAGGGATGGAAGAAGCTGTGATTGTATCCATTGTGAGAACGGCCGTCGGCAAAGCGAAGAAGGGCAGCCTGTCACAGACACGGGCAGAAGATCTGGGCCGAGCCGTGTTGGAGGCTGCTGTGCAGAGAACCCCAGGACTTGATAAGGAACAGGTGGAGGACATTATTATAGGGTGCGCTATGCCCGAAGGAGAACAGGGCCTGAATGCAGCGCGAATTATGGCACTGTATGCAGGTTTCCCCGAGACGGTGCCTGCCTTAACGATCAATCGTTTCTGTGCGTCAGGATTGCAGTCGATCGCCTTTGCTGCAGAACGCATCATGCTGGGCCGCGCAGAGATAGTCATGGCCGGCGGTGTGGAAAGTATGAGCCACGTGCCGATGACAGGTTTTAAGCTGGCTCCACATCCCGTCATTGTTGAGGAGATGCCAGAGGTTTATATCAGCATGGGTCACACAGCTGAGAATGTGGCTGCTAGATATGGCGTGGAGCGGGAGGATCAGGATGCCTTTGCGGCATCCAGTCATGCTAAGGCCGCCGCTGCGATACAAGCAGGCAAGTTCAAAGACGAGATTGTCCCTGTTCATACGCGTCTTAGCGGGTTTGAAGGCGGCAGGAGATGGGAGAAAGCGATGGTCTTCGATCAGGACGAAGGGGTAAGGGAAGACACAACCCCTGAGGTGCTGGCGAAGCTCAGACCCGCATTTCAAGCGGGCGGAACTGTAACGGCAGGTAATGCCTCGCAGATGAGCGACGGTGCCGCTGCGGCCGTTGTCATGAGCCGGGATCGAGCTGAGCAGATGGGGCTCAAGCCGCTTGCGGCTTTTCGTGGCTTTGCGCTCTCTGGTGTTGCCCCGGAGATCATGGGCATTGGACCGATTGAGGCAGTTCCCAGAGCTTTGGCGCAGGCTGGCAAGCAGATCGAGGAGGTTGACCTCTTCGAGATCAATGAGGCTTTCGCTTCGCAATGCCTTGCGGTTATGAGAGCGCTGCAGATACCCGAAGAGAAGGTGAATGTGAACGGCGGCGCGATCGCATTAGGTCATCCGTTAGGCTGCACAGGAACGAAGCTTTCAGCAACCCTGATTCATGAGCTGCGAAGACGCGGGGGAGGCATCGGAGTCGTGACGATGTGCATCGGTGGCGGTATGGGAGCAGCGGGTGTGTTCGAGGTGTTTGCTGAATAAGGTGATAAGTATGGAGAGTGTTGAGGAAAGGGGAGCATGTAGATGGCGAACAAGGTAAAGGGAGGCAGCTTTCTTATCGAAGATATACCTTATCAAGCGATAACGACACCAGATGATCTGAGCGAAGAACAGCGAATGATTGCTGAGGCAACCCGTGATTTCGTTGCGGGTGAGGTTCTGCCTAAAGATGAAGCGATTGAAAAGCTGGATTATGAGTTGACGGTAGCACTTCTGCAAAAGGCCGGAGAGTTGGGACTGCTGGCGGCGGATGTGCCCGAAGCCTATGAAGGGCTTGAGCTCGATAAAATCAGCTCAGCTTTAATTAGTGAGAATCTGTCTAAGGCATCCTCGTTCGCCCTTTCTGTAGGGGCTCATGTGGGCATAGGAACACTGCCTATCGTCTACTTTGGAACTCCGGAGCAGAAGCAGAAGTATCTGCCTGACCTTGCCTCAGGTCGCAAAATCGCAGCCTACTGCTTAACCGAACCTTCCTCGGGATCAGATGCCCTAGGAGCTAAAACAAGCGCGAAGCTTAGTGCAGATGGCAAGTATTATGTGCTGAACGGGACCAAACAATACATTACGAATGCGGGCTTTGCAGACCTGTTCATCGTTTATGCGAAGGTGGATGGCAGAGACTTCAGTGCGTTTATTGTTGAACGAACCATGGAAGGGTTAAGTGTGGGACCTGAGGAGAAGAAGATGGGGATTAAAGGCTCCTCGACCTGTCCGTTAATACTTGAGGATGTAAACGTCCCTGTTGAGAACTTGCTCGGGGAAGTCGGTAAAGGTCATCTCATTGCCTTTAACATTCTGAACATTGGCAGGTATAAGCTGGCTGCGGGTTGTGTCGGTGGTGCGAAGGAAGCGATTCAACTCGCCGCGGAATATGCCAACCAGAGGAAGCAGTTCGGTAAGCCGATCGCTTCTTTTCCACTGATTGGTATGAAATTGGCAGATATGAATATTCGGACGTATGTGTTAGAAAGTATGGTGTATCGTACAGCAGGACAGTTGGATGAAGGGTTGCAAGACATCGATTACAGCAGCCCCGAATCGGGACTGAAGGCAGCCCAAGCGATTGCTGAATTTGCTATTGAATGCTCGATTAATAAGGTGTTTGGGTCGGAGGCCCTGGATTTTGTGGCAGACGAAGGTGTTCAAATCCATGGAGGTTATGGATTCATTCAGGAATATAAAATTGAACGTATTTATCGGGATTCAAGGATTAATCGCATTTTTGAAGGGACGAATGAGATTAACCGTCTGCTCATACCAGGGACATTGCTGAAACGGGCAATAAAGGGCGAGCTGCCGCTGATGCAGAAGGCGCAAGGTTTGCAATCGGAGCTTATGCAGCTTGTCCCTATACAGTCTTTCGATGGAACATTGTCACAGGCAACACACTTGGTCCAAATGGCAAAGAAGATCTTCCTTATGGTTGGCGGCGGGGCCGTTCAGAAATACATGACAACGCTCGAACAACAGCAGGAGCTGTTAAGCTGTCTAGCCGATATGATGATAGCCGTATATGCGATGGAAAGCGCACTACTGCGTACACTCAAACGCATCGATCGTGAAGGCGAGGACAAAGCGGCGACCGCGATTCACATGACAGAAGTGTACATTCATGAGGCTTTCGATCACGTTGAAGCATGGGCGAAGGCTGCGCTGGCCTCAATGGAAACCGGCGATGTACTGCGCACGCAGCTATCAATATTAAAGAAGCTGACTCGCAGAACCTTAATTAACACAATAGCGCAAAAACGCGATATCGCGGGGCGTGTAATTGAAAACGAACAGTACAGCATCTAATTCAGATGTTGATGAGCAAAGGAGTGAGTGGTCATGACACAACCTTCCTGGTTCAAGCATTACCCGCAGGAAGTTCCGCGCACCTTCTCATATCCTAAGCAGCATATCGCGCAATTTCTCATTCATGCCGCTGCCAAGTATCCACACCATACCGCACTGTACTTTCTCGGCAAAAAGATGAATTATGATCAGCTGCTAGATGCTACCTATCGCTTTGCTAACGGGTTGAAAAAGCTAGGGATTCAAAAGGGCGATCGGGTGGCGATTATGCTCCCCAATTGTCCCCAAGCGATAATAGCCTATTATGGCGCGCTCATGTCTGGTGCCATCGTGGTACAGACGAACCCGCTTTATGTACACCGTGAATTAGAACATCAGATGAAGGATTCCGGTGCAAAGCTTATCGTTTGTCTGGACCTGTTTATTGATCGTGTTCGCGGTGTCCTGCCTGTAACGAATCTGGAATCTATTGTGGTCACATCCATCAAAGATTATCTCCCCTTTCCCAAGAACTATCTCTATCCGCTGAAAATGAAGCGTGAAGGCCAGTGGGAAACGATTCATTACGAGCCTCCGCTGTATGCTTTTAAACAACTGTTGAAGAAGGCCTCGAACACCCATTGCCTTGAGCCGGTGGACCCTGAGGCGGATATCGCCTTACTTCAGTATACGGGAGGAACAACGGGAATATCTAAAGGGGTTATGCTGACTCATTACAATATCGTGGTGAATACAATTCAAGCCCGATTGTGGTGTTATCAATCCGAAGAGGGTCAAGAACGGTATATTGCGGCCTTGCCATTTTTCCATGTATTCGGCATGACAATTCTCATGAATCAATCGGTATACTTGGCAGGAACGTTAATTCTGTTTCCGAGATTTGAAGCGGGGACGATCTTGAAGGCAATTCACAAGCAGCAACCCACCGTTTTTCCCGGGGCACCAACAATGTATATTGCTCTGCTCAATCACCCCGATTTAAGTCAGTATGATTTATCTTCGATCAAGGTATGTATCAGCGGTGCAGCTCCTTTGCCGGCTGAAGTGCAGGATCAATTCGAGAACGTAACAGGCGGCAAACTGATCGAGGGCTATGGGTTAACTGAGGCTTCGCCTGTGACACACTGCAATAATATATGGGGAACCCGCAAGCTGGGGTCTATTGGCGTTCCCTTCATAGACACTTTAGCCAAAGTGGTTGATTCCAAAAGCGGCGAAGATTTACCTGCAGGTGAGATTGGAGAGCTGGCAGTGAAGGGCCCTCAGGTGATGAAAGGCTACTGGAATCGTGAGGAACAGACAGCAGACACGATCAAGGACGGCTGGTTAATGACAGGTGATATGGCCATGATGGATGATGACGGCTTTTTCTACATTATGGATCGGAAGAAGGACATGATTATTGCGGGCGGGTTTAATATTTTTCCGAGGGAGGTAGAGGAAGCTTTATTCGAACATCCGATGGTTCAGGAATGTGCTGTAGCGGGCATACCCGATCGGTATAGGGGAGAAACGGTGAAGGCATATATTGTATTGAAAGCGGGAACTCGCGTCTCTGAGGCAGAGCTTGATCAGTGGTGCAGACTAAGGCTTGCTGCATATAAAGTGCCGAAGATTTACGAATTCAGATCAGAGCTGCCGAAATCCCTCATCGGTAAAGTACTGCGCCGAAAGCTCATTGAAGAGGAGCTGAAAGACTAACCGAACTGAAGGGAGGGGGCTTAATAGCGTGCCAATATCAAATGAGCTGAAAGAGTTTGCTCAGAGGCTGCTGACTGCCGCAGAGCCTACATTCTGGGGATACCTGGGCTGCAAGCTTCTGGAGATGGATGGACAACGGGTGATCATCAGTCTGGACATACAAGATCATCATCTGAATGTGATGGAAATTTTGCACGGTGGTGTGCATGCAGCTTTGCTTGACAATGCCATGGGATTAGCGGCAATGGCAGCTAGACCCGAAGCGGATGTAGTGACGACCAACTTAAATGTTCACTTTACAGCCCCGATTCGAAAAGGGACGGTTCTTGTGCGGTCTGAAGTATTGCATGCATCTGCCAAAATGCTTACGGCACAGGGCACGATCCATGATGCGGACGGGGCTTTCTGCTCCCTGGCTACAGGAACCTTTCGTATGTTGAAGCGAAAATGAATTTACAGTGGCGGCCCCTAGGTTAGTAACTAAAGGGCCGCCATTTGATTAGACTCTATTCAAAAAGTAATAAAATGTTAGCAGTGTATTTTTATTGGTGTATAGCTTTTATATAATCCTTGATTTACAATTAAGCTGTAATGTATATCATACTGCCTAATGAATCAATAAAAAGGGGGGTCTTTATGAGCGCAGAAGAAGGTAAGGTCAAACTATTATTAGTCGATGATCGACCTGAGAACTTACTAGCATTGGAAGCGATAATTGAGCGTGAAGATATTCATTTAGTCAAAGCGACGTCAGGTGAAGAGGCGTTGAAATATTTGTTGAAATTTGAATTCGCCGCCATCCTTCTGGATGTGCAAATGCCGGGCATCGATGGATTCGGAACAGCTAAAATTATTAAAACGCGCGAGAAAACGAAGAACACCCCGATTCTTTTTATTACAGCCAATAATATGGATACAGAGCATATTTTTACAGGCTATTCATTAGGGGCTATTGACTACTTGCTTAAACCGTTTGACCCTATCATTCTAAAGGCAAAAGTAGAGGGTTTCGTTGCTTTATATAAAATGAACCAAACGTTAATTCAGCAATCTAAAATGCTGGAGGAGAAAACCAAGGAATTAGAGCAGGCTTACAACGAACTATCTCAGATTACCAGGGATCTTCGTATTTCCGAAGCATTAGCTAATGTGATCAGTCACACGTCGCTGGATTCGATGATTGTGCTGGATCGGAGCGGTTTCATTCTAAAAGTTAATCCAGCTGTTCAAGGCATGTTCCATTATTCTGAATCGGAGATGCTGGGTGAGAAGCTGGGGTTGTTGTTTAATGATGCCTCACAGAACGCTGTTCATCACATGTTAGAGACGGTGTCTAACTTTGATATGGATTATGAACAGCGTGTCGAATTGAGTGCTGCAAGAAAAGATAGTACCTCGTTTCCTGTAGACATGCAAATGGGGCGGCAGTTTGTGTCAGGGCAGTGGATTATTGCCTGCACGATCAGAGATTTAACCAAGCAGAAGGAATACGAGCAGCAAATGAAGCATATGGCCTACCATGACGGGCTGACCTTGCTGCCCAACCGCAGATTTTTTAATGAGCGATTGACAGAAACGCTTGACAAGGCCAAGACACGAAATGATACGTTTGCGCTTTTATACTTGGATATTGATCGATTCAAATATATTAATGATTCACTGGGGCATGCCATGGGAGACCGATTGCTGCAGAACATTGCAAAGCGCATACTACATTCTGTTCGCGAGGATGATTTCGTGGCTCGGATTGGCGGAGATGAATTTAATATAATTTTGCCGCATACGCACAGAGAGTCAGCTTTGGAACACGCAGAGCGGCTCATACAAGCGTTCAAGAAGGCCATTGATTTGGACAGCTATGAATTATATGTAACCGCAAGTGTAGGGGTAGCCGTTTTCCCATATGATGGTGAAGAGGCGCATACGCTTATGCAGCATGCGGATGCAGCGTTATACCGTGCCAAAGAACATGGGAAGAATCAATACAAGGTCTATCACTCTGGCATGAACATTCAGACTTATAAGAGCTTTATTCTACAGAATGATTTGCGAAAAGCAGTTGAACGCGAAGAGTTCTCGCTCGTCTATCAGCCTAGAATGGATCTTGAATCGGGTGAAGTTACAAGTGCGGAAGCGCTGATACGATGGAACCACCCGAACTGGGGGCTGATCTATCCTTTGGAGTTTATTTCCTTGGCGGAAGAAACAGGTCAGATTGTGGAGATCGGCGAATGGGTGATAAGACAAGTGTGCGCCCAGCAAAGCGCATGGCTTGAAGCAGGGCTTCCCCCGATCCGTATTGCGGTCAATTTTTCTCCACAGCAATTTATGCAGAAACATTTAGTCGCCAGTATTGAAGAGATCCTTGGCGAATATAAGATTTCCCCCGAGGCACTTGAAATCGAAGTCACCGAATCCATGATTATGGGGTATGAGGGATCGATTACGAATACATTGAAACAAATCAGGCAGATGGGAATCTGGATCAGCATTGATGATTTTGGGACAGGCTATTCATCGTTAAATTACCTGCGGAGATTTCCAGTTCATACTTTAAAGATTGATAAGTCCTTCATCCAGGACATGTCGAATAGTGCATATGACAGTACGGCGTTAGTATCGACGATTATAACTTTAGCCCACAGCTTGAATATGACCGTCATTGCGGAAGGTGTAGAGACACAAAGTCAATTAGACCAATTAAAGGCGCTCGGTTGTAACGAGCTTCAGGGCTTCTTATTCTCGCCTCCTGTATCTGTAGAAGAATTCGAAGGCTTGTTGATCAAATGTACATCTAGACTGAAGTCCAACCCGAAATCTAAGAATATTACCTATCTGGATACAAGGCTGGAGCTGAAGCAGAAAGAAGCGGCCGCTAAAGAGTTTGAAGACAGCCAGCTTCATCAAAGCGAAGATATCATGAATGCTGCCTTGCTTCGAACGAAGGAACAGCACGCGATTTCGTCACGTGAAATGGATGTCTTCGAGCTTATTGTCAAAGGATATAATAACAAGGAAATATCGGACAAATTGTTTATTAGTGAGCATACGGTAAAGAATCATATCACACATATTTTGCAGAAATTGCAAGTGAGTGATCGCATTCAAGCGATGGCTAAAGTATATAAAGCTTGTATAGATGAAGGCCGTAATCAAACACAAGTAAGATAAAGTTGGCATCATTAGTTGAAAGCGGGGTTCCCATGCATGAAAGTAAAAACGAAATTACTCCTTGGTCTCAGTGCGCTGCCTATATTGATTCTTCTCATCGCAGCGGTTGGATGGTTTCAAGTTATTAATCTGAACAAGCTAAGTGATTCACTCAGTCGGGATTACGACACTTCATTTTTAGCTGAACAAATTCATAGAAAAGTAAAAGATGAAGCATTGAGCTTGCGCCATATCGTGTTATCCGATGATCAAGCAGTTATTGACAAGGAAATAGCGTATTTAAGCATGGAAGGTGATTCCGTTTCCAGGGATATAGAAACGTTGAATACGATGGTAAGCTCTGCCGAACAACGAGCTCTGATTGATGATATTAGGTTAACGAACAGTAGATTCAACCGTTATAAAGACAGTGTTATGGAGCATGTATCGAAGGGTGATAAGGAAGAAGCCGTTGCCTTGATCGTCACGTCAGGAGATGGGATTCAAGATGAGTTTCTTGATGTTATCTCGATGTTGACCACATCACTGGAGGAAGAAGTGTCCGCTTCATTAGGTCAAATGCCAAAAGACTTTCAACGCCAATTACTTGTAGGCAGTGTCATCTCTGTTATAGGTATCTTGATTGTGATCTCGCTAATATTCCGAATCGTCTGGATGGTCATGATGCGACTCCATAAAGTATCCGCTGTGATGGTGAATGTCGCGAACGGCCGTGCTGACCTTTCCACAAGGATTGAAGCGAAACAAATAGATGAAATCGATGATGTTGCCCATTCATTTAATACGATGGCCGTATCCTTGCAGGAGCAAATGAGTAAGCATGAAGAGATGAACTGGGTTAAGTCACATGTGGCAGAGATTACTGCAGATATGAGCGGACAACAAGAACTTGAATCCTTGTCGCGCATGTTTCTCTCCAAAGTCGTCCCTCTGGTGGATGGCTGCCATGCTGTCTTCTATATGATGGGGCAGGATGAGGAAACAAAGGAACCTTTATTGCAGCTGATAGGCTCCTATGCCTTCAAGGAAAGGAAACACCTCACCAATCAGTTTCGAATGGGAGAAGGGCTCATCGGACAGGCTGCTTTTGAGAGAACGCCTATTTTGCTCACGGAGGTACCCGATCAATATATTCGGATCAAGTCGGGTCTGGGTGAGGCTGCTCCACAGAATGTGTATGTCCTGCCTATCCTATATGAAGACGACTTGAAGGCTGTAATAGAAATTGCGGCACTGAAACCATTTACTGAAGTTCAGCAAGCCTTTCTAGAAGAGTTGATTAATAACTTAGGCATCATCATTGATAACTTACAAGGCAGACTTAAATTAGCAAGCTTGCTGCAGGAATCGCAAGCGTTAATGGAGGAAATTCAAGTTCAATCTGAAGAACTTCAATCGCAGCAGGATGAACTTCGCGCGACTAATGAAGAACTAGAAGAACAGACTGAGGCGCTTAAAGCATCTGAGGAAAAGTTAAAAGCCCAACAAGAGCAATTAGAACAAACCAATGCTGAGCTCGAAGAAAAAGCAAACGTACTCGCGGTTCAGAATAAGCGGTTTGAAATTACGAATCAAGAGATGGCACAAGCGCGTGCTGAGCTTGAAGAGAAGGCAAGACAGCTGGCCATAAGTTCCAAATATAAATCGGAATTTTTGGCGAACATGTCTCACGAGCTCCGAACGCCTCTCAACAGTCTGTTAATTCTTTCCAAACTGCTTGCGGATAATAATGAAGGCAATTTGACAGAAAAGCAGGTAGGTTATTCTAAAACGATTTATGCATCTGGCAACGATTTATTAACACTCATTAATGACATTTTGGATTTGGCCAAAATAGAATCGGGGCGGATGGATGTTAATCTCAGCCGAGTGGCCATACAAGATGTGGTTGAATTTGTTGAAAGTCGGTTTAATCCGATTGCCAATGAGAAGAAGCTGGCATTTAACATCCATCTAGCTGACCCATTGCCTGCTGATTTTTACAGTGATGAGCTCAGAGTACAGCAGGTGTTGAAGAATTTATTGTCCAATGCCTTTAAATTCACACAAAAAGGAGAAGTGACATTAGACATTAGTTTGAAAGAGTCTAACAACAGCAACGAATGCATTCGATTAGCAGTCAGGGATACAGGCATTGGCATCCCGCAAGAGAAACAAGATTTGATATTACAACTCGCCGCAAATTTGGAGGATCGGGCTTAGGGTTATCGATTTCTAAGCAGCTGGCCCATCATTTAGGCGGCGAGATTACGGTTGAGAGTGAGGAAGGTAAGGGCAGCGCCTTTTACTTTGACATCGGAAGTTACCAAGTGATGGAGAATCATCAAGACGCTTCTATTCGTGAAGTGTCAGCCACAGTGGAGCAAGTCGATGAGCCATCACAGGCCGCCGTTCAGCTGCCGATTTCTGCAGTGACAGCATCGCCAAGCAGTCGCATCAAACGGATGCTGATCGTGGATGATGATGTGAAACAGCGGAATAGCTTAATGGAGCTCATCGGTGAGAAGGATGTTATCATCTCCGCAGTTTCTACGGGGGTTGAAGCGATTGAAGCCTTGAAGGTGGGCCAGTATGATGTCTTGCTCCTAGATTTGGGACTGACAGATACGACAGGTTTCAAGTTGTTGGAGCAGATGGAAGCAGACCAACTGCAAGAACAATTACGTATTTTTATTTATACCGGGCGTGAGTTGACCTCTAAGGAGGAAATGTTCCTCAATAAATATGCGCATTCGATCATCATTAAGAATGCACATTCACCTGAACGATTAAAGGATGAACTTGAGCTTTATTTGAATATGGGTCGTGAAGGCGATGAGGTTCCAGACCAAGCCGTTCAAAGTGATATTGCAACACCTACGGGTCTTGAAGGGAAGAAGATTCTGCTCGTGGATGATGATGTTCGTAATGTGTATGCCTTATCCAGCTTCCTTGAATCGTATGGGGTTGACATTGAATTTGCTGAGAACGGCGTTGAAGCCCTCGAGTGTTTAGCAGATCAATCATCATTTGATATCGTATTAATGGATATTATGATGCCGGAAATGGATGGCTATGAAGCCATTAGGAGAATCAGAGCCAATCCTAAATTCGCCAGTCTCCCTGTGATTGCCTTAACAGCGAAGGCGATGAAAGATGATCGGGAGAAATGTATAGCAGCTGGCGCATCTGACTATATCACCAAACCTATCAATCAAGATCAGTTGATTAATATGTTAAAAGTGTGGGCTTACCATGGATAATGAACCATTTGAAGATTTAGAGGACTTGGAAATTAAGTTGTTATTGCAAGGCATGTATGATTGGTGCGGTTATGACTTTAGAAACTATGCGCCAAGCTCCATCAAACGAAGAATACGGCTTCGTGTTCAAGCAGAGAAGCTGTCCAGCACAACCGCATTGCTTGATAAAGCGTTGCATGATCCGGCTTGCTTAAAGCGGGTCATCTCGGACTTTTCTATTAATGTAACTGAAATGTTCCGTGATCCTTTGTTTTTCTTGCATTTCAAACAGAAGGTCGTGCCGCTTCTGCGTACGTATCCTTCCATTCGGATCTGGCATGCAGGTTGTGCTACGGGGGAAGAAGTGTACTCCATGGCCATCTTGCTGCAAGAGGAAGGTATCTACGACAAAACCAAGATCTACGCAACGGATATTAATGCAGAGGCTTTGAAGAAGGCAAAGTCGGGTGTGTTTGCATTAGAGGACATGAAGAAATACACGAATAACTATATGAAGGCGGGCGGTGAACGCGCGTTTTCTGATTATTATCAGGTCACACCTTCCGGGGTGAAATTTCATTCCGATTTATCTAAGCAAGTTGTGTTTGCGCAGCATAACTTAGTAACGGACGGTTCATTTAATGAATTTCATGTCATCATATGCCGGAATGTCATGATTTACTTTAACAAACCCTTGCAGGAAAAAGTTCACGAGCTCTTCTATGATAGCTTGATGATGCTAGGTGTGTTAGGACTGGGGGATAAAGAAACCGCGGCCTATACGTCAAAGGCTGAATGCTATGAAGAGATGGGCAATGGACAGAAGCTATATAGAAAAATCAATTAATTAAAGCCACTCTGAACACTGCGGATTGTAGTGTTGGGGTGGTTTTTTTGTGCTGCGTTCCTATTCAATAGGAGGATGCTCCTATTCAACTTTTAGTCGAAGGATTGAGAGCAGCAGCGGATAGTTTCGGGACAATCTATCACGCATAATCTAAGTACAGACACCATTTGGGAAGAGGTAACGTGATGAGAATCCATAAAAGGATAAAGAAGGTGAATGTATGGGGAATCTTGAGAAAATTGAACAGTTGCGAGCCCGCTTGACGATAGCTTATTTGCAGCATCGCAACTTTACGAATCCAAAGGTGTTAAGCCTAAGCCAAGCATTAGATAGAGAGATCGTTAAGTATCAACAAGAACTTATAACATATAAGAAAATGCCTAAATAAGTGTGGGGGATGTAAGATGACTGGAATATCTAAAGTGGACATGAAGAAAAGCGGAGGTCAGGGCTTAGATCACAATGCATCGGTCTTTCAGAATCTATTTGCGCATAGTCCTTACGCCATCTGTTTATTTCATACAGATGGGACATTTAGAAGGATGAATGAAGCGGCCTTTGATCTAAGTGGTTATACGCTTGAGCAGCTGCAGGGCCTCCATTTCAAATGTATCATTCATCCAGACGATCTTCAGAGAACTACATACAATTTTAATAAAGTCATAACGGAGGGCTGCTGGCTTCAATATCAATTCAGAATTACGACCCCTAATGAATTGAATAAACACATTGAAGTGGCTAATTTCCCTTATTACGAGGACGATCAACTTATGGGTGTTGTTGCGATATGTAAAGTGGTTGAAGATGCGTTCTTGCCTTACAGGGACAAGCTCACGGGACGGCCTAATCGAGATGGATTTGAAGTTCGCATTCAGGAAAGTATTGAACGTAAGGAATGCTCTAGATTTTCAATTGTACTCATTAAGCTAAGTCGATATAGAGCGTTAGTTGAAACGTTCGGCAAGCATATCGGAGACGAGTTCATATTACTGCTTGTTTCGCTCATGGAGCAGCTGTTGCCGGATAACAGCACCATTGGCAGATTAGAAATGGATGAATTCGCTGTGTATTTACCCGATAAGTATATCGATCAAGAGCTTAGTGCATTAGCTGAGCGTCTGATTGAAGCGATAAGCACGCCACATGAGTTAAATGGGTTGGAGCTGAAAGTAAACTGCCATATTGGAATGACCCGTTATTCTGATGATGGACAATCGATGGAAGATTTAATGAGGCATACGAATATAGCTTTGCATCATGCCAAGAAACTAGGAAGAAACTCTTATAAGTTCTATGCAGATAAGTTAGATGCCATTAATTTCAGAACGTTTACCTTGGAACACGATTTGAGAAAAGCTTTAGCGAACGAGGAACTCTTCGTGATGTATCAGCCCCGGTTTCATGCGTTGAAACAAAACGTCGTTGCCGCAGAGGTGTTGGTCCGCTGGAATCATCCGTTATATGGATTAATCTCGCCGGCTGAATTTATCCCTATAGCAGAACAAACAGGTGTCATTATCCCCATTGGAAAATGGGTATTACAGCAAGCTTGTTGGCAGAATAAACAATGGCAATTGTTAGGACTGCCTCCTATGAAAATATCGGTTAATGTGTCCATTCAGCAGCTGTACCATGAGGACTTCGTGCAAGTGGTTCAGACGACATTAGCAGAGACAGGGTTAGAACCTCAGTGGTTAGAATTAGAGATCACCGAGAGCTGTATCGCGGATAATTTCGAGTTAATATCCAGTTTTGTGCAGGGGTTGGGTCAATTAGGGGTTTCCATAGCGATTGATGACTTTGGAACAGGGTATTCTTCATTTGGCTTTATTCGAGATTATGCCGTCAATACGGTGAAAATTGATAAATCGTTTATTCAAAACATAGCAGATAATAAGCGCAATGAAACCGTCTGCAAGGGGATTATTAACTTGATGCTCAAATTAGAATCACGTGTAGTAGCTGAAGGTGTAGAAACCTATGAGCAGCTAGACTTGTTAAATAGGATGAATTGCAACGAAATTCAGGGTTTTTTGTTGAGTAAGCCTGTGGCGCCAACAGAATTTCTCTATCATTTACAAAACAATTGGAGATAAAGGAGGGGTACGCATGCATACATTATCAGAATTTGAATTGCTAAATATAATAAAGGCGTTAGATAACGCAGACAGGCAGCAGCACGAATTGGAGGTTTCCGATACGAATCAATATGAAGTGCATGTTGATCATGATCGTATTGATATCAGAATGAGGAATGGCGCAGATCAGATCCCCGTGGTGCAGGTTATATCTCCAGTAGTGTTACTCGTTAATGGAATAGAGCGGACTGGTAAAGTAACGATATCTGCAGATGATGATCTTAAATGGCGGATACATGAAGAACCACTTTTTGACATTCAAGTCAGTGGGGACCAATTTGAAGCTTATTTTATACTAAAAGCAAAGCATAGTTATGCAAACGAAATTATGATCACACCTCAACAACAAGAGGTATGGATTGAGGCGGTTAATCTTTACGATAGTATTACCCATACGTTAACATTGCAAGCTGTGAGCGAAGAACTCATACGCATGAATATTGTGAAGAATCTTGACTTATCAGCAATAAACGAAGAATTACAACGTCCAACATATCAGCCTATTCTAGTTGCGCACGGTCTGCATCCGGTGAAAGCTAAGGACGCAGAGCTTGAAACATATTTTGATCATCACATATCCCATCAATTTGAAGAGGTTGAAGGAGCTATAGACTTTAGAAGTCATCTGAAAATCCCAACCGTACAAGCTGGCGATGTCATTGCTAAGAAGATAAACGCGGTCGAAGGCATACATGGATATGATGTCTATGGCAACATTGTAGAATCGAATCAGCCTAAAGATATAGTGATCATTGCCAAAAAAGATATCCAGGTTAATCCAAGCGGCGAGATTATTGCCCTGAAGAACGGAAGACCTAGACTCACGGGTGAACGCATTGTTACGGTGGATATTGTAGACTCCTTTATAGTCACGGGCGATGTAAATTTGGAGACAGGCAACGTTGTTTTTAACGGAGATGTTGTGGTGTACGGGGATGTTCTAGACAATATGATCATTGAATCCCTTGGAAATGTGTATGTTTCAGGCAGTGTGTACAAATCTACAATTACGGCTACAGGAAGTATCGTGGTGAAAAATAATGTCATAGGCGGTCAACTGAACTCAGGTTATTATGGCGTCATCTTTAATCGGCTTCATGCTTGTTCGAAACAGTTAGTCCATTTGTTAGATCAGTTGCTGAGTGCTGCGCAAACGATGAAATCGTTGTTGGTTCAGAAGCAGCAAGCGGTATCTGTTTATCAAATTATAACGCTGCTGGTGGAGTCCAAATTTAAAGAGATTCCAGCATTGACGGGTGAGATGATGTCGTTAATCCAAGAAGCGATTAAACATTATAATCATGAAGAACTTATCACCGTATCGGATGCGGTTAAACCCTTTGCATCACTCGCGGCTATGCGGTCCATCCATTCCATCGGTACAATTCAAGGCGTGATTCATGTACTGCAAGAAACAATGAAGAGCACTGAGGAGCTTCAAGAAAGTCAGGTTGCCATTGATATCGGCCACGCACACTTGACGACGATTAAATCAAACGGTGATGTAATGATTCGCCATGAGGGTGTGCTGCAATGTAAAATTTATGCGGCAAATCATGTGTTGTTTATGAATCCGCGGGCCGTGTGCAGGGGATCATTAGTAGAAGCGGGCAATGCTGTCTCAGCTGCCCATGTTGGCTCGCAAGCCAGCCATAGAACGATTATTAAAGCGGGTAACAGATTCACAGCAGACAGCTTAGAGAATACAAAGGTCGCCATTGGAAGACGGTGGATGGATATCGATATGAAACAATTGAATGTTAATTTCACTGCGGAGCATTGCAGGTAAATGTAAACTTAGGTGATAGGATGATGCATTATGGTTGAATTGGAACAAGTGATAGTAAGTGATGAACGCAATGCATTAGTGTTAAATTCGATTCCTGAGCCCGCTGTCATATTGGATGTGAAAGGGGAGATCTTCATCGCCAATCAGGTTTGGCTTGCTTCTCCTTTTCGTCATCTGCTTGATGATACCGGCTGGGCTGGACAGATTGAATTTCGACAAGGGATGGTTCGAGTGCTGACCCGACAATTAGAAGTGTATATTCAGGAGGTCAGGTTAGGACTGAACGGAAGCGATCTAACCTATGTGGCACGAATGACACCTATTCTCATTAATGAAACACACATCGCAGGGGCGCTGCTGATTTTTTATAATATCACTACACAGAAGCGACTTGAACAATCGTTGCGAAACAGCGCTGAGACGTTTCGACTCATTGCAGAGCATTCGCATGATATGATTAAAATTACAGCCCCTTCGGGTCATATTGAATATGCTTCTCCGTCACTAAAGACATTCTTGGGGAACGACAATGCGGACTCGAATGTATTTGATTTTATTTATCCGGATGATTTAAATCAGCTTAAGGCTGTATATGAAGACATCCTTCGAACAAAGGAATCGTTCACGTTAGAATTTAGAAAGAGAGATCGTAATGGCAACTGGATGTGGCTGGAGGCCGTCTGTTCTCCAGTCATATCTGAAGAGGGAACGGTGCAGAACATTATTATTGTGTCTCGTGAAATCAATGAAAGAAAGCAATATGAATATGAACTGGAACATATGGCTTATCATGATTTTCTAACGGGATTGTATAATCGAAGAAAGGTGAGGCTCATATTGGAGGATGTTCTTGTTGAATCCTCTGAAAGTGGACAATCGTTTGCTGTGTTCATTATGGATTTGGATAAGTTTAAGCTGATTAATGATACTTACGGCCATGATATTGGGGATCTGGTGCTTAAGAAATTTGCTAGTCACTTGCTAGCCTGTAAGAAGGAAGAAGATATTGCAGGGCGCTTAAGCGGGGATGAATTTGTGGTGATTATGAAGGATGCTGCAGAACAAGAGGTTTACGATTTTATCCTGCGTTTACAGCACGAGCTTAGCGAGCCTTGCATTGTCCCCGGATCAGATCTCCATATTCGGATCAAAACAAGTGTCGGATATGCCCTGTTCCCTGAAGATGGAAGTACCGTAAGTGAGCTGCTCAAGCAAGCAGATATCGCTTTGTATAGGATGAAAGAGAATATAACGGCCAAAAGCGGCTGTTGGAGGGCGTAAGTTGACCTTCCAGCGGTCGCTTTTCTCTTTATTGCTTGAATACAAAAGGTCCAATTTTAAAATTTGGACATCTTCCCTATGACGATCAAGCTGTTCGATGAGTAAGATAAATCGAATAAGAAAATATGGAGGTGCAAGCATGAAACGTTGTAAAAAGAAAATCAGTACAAGAAAGAAATGCTGCGTAATTAAGAAATCCATCAAAATTGTTTGCGGTTCGAAATGCAAACCGATCAAAAAAAGAAAGCTTAAACCACGTCGGGTCATCAAGAGGGTTTGTCCACGCCCTGTAGTCAATGTAACGACCCCAACTCCTGTAGTCAATGTAACTGACGAGGCACCAGTGGTTAATGTGCCTGCACAGGAGGATGCATGCCTGGCTGCCATACGCGCAGATTTAAATTTATTCAGGGGCAGAGAAATTGAAGTCATTGATTCTGCCGGCTCGGGTGCCGGAGGAGAGCCGCCTAACCGTATAGGAATTCTTGAAAATGTAGGCGAAGGGTCTTTCGCGATTCGTCCTACTATGGGTAACCCGCAAAATTCACAGGTCGTTTACTACTCTATATGTGAAATTATAGGGTTTAGACCGCTAACACCAGTCGGAAATCCAGTACCGATAGCATAGGAGGCGATGAACGTTGGCTGATTATATTGTTTTAAGGGCGAGTTATGTGTATGGTACCGGTAGCTTGATTGTAACAGCCGTCAGCGGCAGCGGGGGTAGTCCTGCTGTGGCCATCAATACGCCAATATCACAGGTTCTTGACCAATTGACAGATGAGGGTTATTTGATTGATTATTCGGGCAGTGATTCAAGCGGCACCACTTATTCATTGCGGAGAGCAGAATCATATCCTATTGAATTCATCGAAGATCTGTTGGGCCAATCGGTGGTCATTGAAACGAATGCGGGTACGGTGACGGGGACTTTAACGTTAGTAGGTACAGATGTCGTACAAGTACTTGAGCCTACGGGGGATATTGTTTTAATTCCTCTAAACAGTATCAATTCCGTGTATACGACTTGAGAGGAGTGAGGGTATGAATTTTTCAGACCTATTAAGCGGTTATATCGGATCGAACATCGAAGTGTTTCTGCCAAATGCTTTTCATACAGGGGAGTTGACGAATGTTGAAGCCAGCTACTTCACGATAGCTGTGAATGATTCCTCTTACTATCAGGAGCCTACCAATGTAAGAGTGCTGAGTGCAAACGTAGAATTCGTAAGAATTTTAACTTAGAGGTTCCTGGGGGGACTGCTTGAACCTTGGAGCAGGTCCCCCAGGAATATTCCACTGTGTCTTCCACTGTGTGAACTGTTCAGCATTACGATGTGTAATACTGGAGGACCTTAGTCTACGGTGATAGAGGAAGTCAGGTACATGTAATAATCGATAGTGACTACTTAATTTCATAATCATTTCGAAATCCTCGTATAACTGGCCGTTTCCAGGGGTATCTAAATCCCAGCCCCCGCAAGCCATCATCATTGAAGTCCTATAAATTCTAGGTGCGAGCGGACACCCCCAATGCACCAGATGTTCTATGTCCTGTTCCGTTGAGAATGTTCTGCTGCCACGATATAACAGCTGGTTATAAGGTCTTTCCAGCCATTCATAGTAATTCCCGTATAGCATGGCTGTGTCGTCTGAGGTCTGGTTGGTTTGCCGAAGGATAGCTGAAAGTGCGGAGCAGGGCAGCCAATCATCAGCGTCTAATTCGAGAAACCACTCTGTCTGGATGTGTGACAACGCTTGATTTAGACAGGCGGCTTTACCTTGGTTAACAGCATTGTGTACATACTTAATCCGTTTGTCAGCGAGAAAAGGTTCCACACGCTCAGCAGTATCATCCGTCGAGCCATCGTCTATGATTATCAGTTGATAATGGTTTTGCGTCTGTTTCATAACGCTGAAGATCGCCCAGGGAATGTAGTCGGCATTATTGTAAGTACATAATATAACGGTAATGCTGGGAGTTAGGATAAGAGGCAGTGGACTGCTAAACTGCCGTATGATGGGTTGAACGAGCAACTGTTCCTGTTCTCTCCTCATCCATGCAGGCGGCTGCTTGCGTGCTGCTTGGTAGCCATAATGGTTTAAGGTTTGCCACTGATAACCTTCACTTTCCATCTGGTACATTCGTTCTTGGATGACATAATGATCAAAGGGCACGTATTCTGCATATTGATGAGCGGACATCGGTGCAGTTCTCCAGAGTATAGGCCAATATTGATCTTCACCTATAGATACGCGTATACCCAATTCGTTAGATCGTAGCCGTTCAGCTGCTTGCAGCAGTTCAGTCAGGAATTCAGCGGAGAAGCTGTCTTCATGACGCAACGTTAGGTAGTAAGGCTCTGGATATTGAGCCAGCCGTGAATTGATCGTTCGGGCTACCTGTCGCGAGACAGGGACAATTTCATATGACTGCGGACATAGAGAACGCAGTGCAGGTGACATCACCGAGGGAGCAAGATCCGTGTTGATGATAAATACAAGCATGCTATCACCTTTTCTTCAAGTTTCAATAGGATGAAGTTTTCTATAGGCCGCAGTGTGGGTCAAAGCTGCTACATTATATGTGCTTGCACGAGTTCGTGTGATTACATCTGTAATCTTCACTGGAATCGGCACATAAGCTGATGAGATAGAAGGATGGAGGTGCTCACACATGTCGATCGTGATAGTTCCCCCTATGATTAATTGGAACTGGATGAAGCAAAGGCCGCAGCAGCTTATGAAGCACTTGGCTCGTCTTGGACATACCGTGTATTTCTGTAATATGACTCAAGCAGACGTTCCTGTTGAATGCATAGAGGATAACTTATATGTAGTGCATCACCATGATCGATGGAAGGCAGAACAGCTGCCAAAGCTGAGGCAGCAAAGTCACAAACCTTTGGGTGTTTGGTGTTCGTTCCCAAAGGTTTGTGATACGGTAACGGATTATAAAGCCGATTGGGTGATCTACGACTGTGTAGATGATTTCGCGCAGTGGCTGCCATATGAGCGGAAAATGGTGGATATATCTAACGCTATCGTGTGCACAGCCGATCGTATAGAGGCACGTCTAAACCGCATGTACCCAGAAAAGAACATCGTTCTGATTAGAAATGGGTATGACGAGGATTTAGGTCTCCACTGCCGGCAAGCTTCATCATTTGCAGTCGACGAACCCGAGGATCTCCCGCGGGACGGGAGGAAGCGGGTGGGGTATACAGGAGCTTGGGCTCCTTGGGTAGATGAACGTATCATACG
>CAYUSG010000047.1:16533-23275 GCA_964447355.1 uncultured Paenibacillaceae bacterium | reverse complement strand
TAATTACATAGTGCATGTCCCAAATTCCCCGCACCCACTAATGCGACATGTATGACACGGTCGAGCTTAAGAATTTGTCTAATCTTCTCAATAAGATAACCTACATCGTAGCCTATGCCTTTCTTGCCAAACTCCCCAAAATACGCCAAATCTTTTCGAATCTGTGCTGGATTCAGATCAAGCTTCTGGCCCAAATCTTGTGACGAAACCGTTTGAACGTTCTTCATTTGCAATTCGTTTAAAAAACGCAAATAGATGGGTAATCGGCGTACCACTGCTTCAGATATTTTGATCGTCTTCAATCTCATTCCCCCCTTTCTTCTCTTCTTGATCTAACCATTCCTGTATTCTTCTAACCATATGCTGGGTAGCCATGTGTTCGATCTTGGGGCCTGGCAAAGAATATAGGAAGTGTTTTCCATAATGGGTATGAAGCACTCTTGTATCATAAATAATTACAATGCCTTTATCCTGAGAGGTCCTTACCAATCGTCCGAATCCTTGCTTGAAACGAATGACCGCTTGAGGAACCGACAGCTTCATAAATGGGTTCTGACGCTGCTGTTTGAGAATCTCGCCTTTGGCTTCGGATAACGGATGATTAGGCGGCTGAAAAGGCAGCCGTATGATAGCCAAACAGCTTAATGCATCCCCCGGAATATCAACGCCTTCCCAGAAACTGCTTGTTCCAAGCAGCACACTTCTGGCCGTATCTTGAAACAGCTTGGTCAGCTTACTGCGGCTGCTGCTGTCGATCCCTTGACCAAGTACTGTGATATCATGTGCGGCTAATGTTTCTTTAAGGGGTTCATAAACGTCTCTCAGCATGCGATTCGAGGTGAATAGAATAAGCATTCGTCCTCGGGTTGCGATTGCAACCTCCCCTAACGATTTTATCAGTTCTTGGACGAAAATGTCATCCTTTCCACCTTTTAAACTTGGAAAATCTCTCGGCACGCACACCAATGCTTGCTTTCGATAATCGAAAGGAGCGGGCAGCTGCAGCGTCATTAATTTGCCTTCTTGCTCTGCTTCAAGAAGCCCCAATTGCTCACATGCATATTGGAATGAACGTCCGACTGTTAAAGTAGCGGATTTTAGAATGACTCTTTCCTTTACATCAAAGAAGGTCTGCTTGATTAGTGGGCTGATCTGCACAGGGACACAACACATCTGAAGCGACTTGCTCTTATAAAAAGAGTTTGCTTCAAGCCAGTATACCGTATCTGGTTCCTTCATTCGAATGATGAGTCGAAGTGCATCCTTTATTCGGTTCAAACTCTTTACTGCCCCGCCGATATCGGTCTGAATTGGCTCAACTTCATCGTCTTCACCAGATTCTGACAGGTCTTGGATCAATTTATCCATGCTTCGAATCAAATCGTTCATACCACCCACAATTTGATCTTCTAACTGAAGCAAGGTTTCCCATTCATCCGGTAATTGATCAGGCTTTAAACGCAGCACCAGACCACTTTCTTGTGCCGAATTAAACCCTTCACTTCGTTCCGCAACCTACTTATATAACTGATCGATGAAGAAGTCCCATTCGTCTTTCAATTGAATACATTTCGGGTATAACGCATCCACTCGCTGGCTGTATGAATGAAAATATTCATTCTGTTGTGCCAAGAGGTTAAGTCTAGTGCTAATCGTTGGCAGTACTCCCGTTTTGCTGTCCTTAAACAGAGAGATTAGCAGATGAACAAGTGAAAAATAGGATATTTCCGTCCCAAAATGCTTGTTCGCAACATCTTCAAAATGATGGGCCTCATCTACAATCAAATGCTCGTAGCCTGGAAGTAAACGATGATCGGCCTTTACATCTGAGAATAATAAGGAATGATTCGTTATTACCACATCAGCTATATTGGCCTCATGCTTTGCTCTATGGTAATAGCATTTTTTAAACCAAGGACAGGCCCGGTTTAAACAGGATTCCGTATCGCTGGCAACTGTAGACCAGAACGATTTGGTGTGGTTCGAAAAGTAAAGTTCCTCATCGTCTCCATGTGCGGTTTCCCCCAGCCAAATAAGCATTTGTGCTGCAGTCAAACGATCGTCTTGTTCATGCGCGAAATCGTTAAGATTGACTTTCTGCTCAAATTTTCTTAAGCATAAATAATGATTTCTTCCTTTCAGCACAGCCGCCTTAAAAGGAACTGGGAAAATATTCTGCAACAACGGTATATCCCTGCTTCTTAATTGTTCTTGTAGATTAATCGTATGTGTACTCACGGTGATTTTGGCTTCATTCTGAATACCGTAATATAGTGCTGGAATTAGGTACCCCATCGTTTTCCCCGTTCCTGTTCCAGCTTCCACCATGAGGTGCTTCTCATCCCTTAACGAGGCATAAACACTTTCCATCATTTGCTCTTGGGCTTCACGTATTTCAAAGCCTTCAAACTTTTCCTGCAAGGCGTGCTTAATCTGGTCTGAGAATTCATCATACGTCATCGTTGCGAAATGTTCATCGCCATCACTTCGAGCTGGCATTTCATCCGTCCAGAATCCTGGTCGGATAGCAAATTGGCGGTAATATTCCATATCCTCTCGCTGCTGTAATGCCTCAGAATCCAATTCACGCTGACGCAATACCTCTCCTAATAACCACCCAAGGTCATTGGACCAATCAGCGAATAAGTCGTTTAAACGTTGGAGTGTTAATAACGGGATATCATTTAATTTCTCTAAACATCGAAGCAGCAGCCTCGCAGTAGCCTCTGCATCGCTGTCTGCTTGATGTGGCCGCTCATGTTGAATGCCTAACGCTGCACTTGCCATAGACAGTTGAAGACTGCCTAGACCCCAAAATAGCATTCTGAGTAAGTCTAATGTGTCGAGAGTACGTCCAGCAAACGGCAAATAGCCTTCCTGCTGGAGCGATCTTTGAAGAAATTGCAAATCAAAGCCGACATTATGTGCAACCAATATTCGATCCTGCAGGTGCGGTATCATCTCAACCAATACATCTTCAAGCAATGGTGCATCGCTTACCATCTCATTGCTGATGCCTGTTAACTGTTCAATAAATGGCGGTATTTCTTTATGCGGTCGAATAAACGAACTGTACCGATCTACGATGCGGTCTTCATCAATAAGCACAAGCCCTACCTGAATGGCTTCATCTTCAGATCCACTGCCAGTCGTTTCGAAATCAATCACTGCAAACTTCATGAGATCGTTGTCTTCCTTTCAAATCTTGACCAAATAAAATAAGGCATACTCTAAAGTATACCTTATCCATAGCGCTACACCAAGCCTAATCCTAATTCTAAAGATCCCTGATTATTTTTCAGGACTTCTAAATTATGAATCGGTTCTGTTAAACTGGGGTCTTGTTCGTACGCTTTTTCAAAATATTCACTGGCTTTTTCATTATGGCCAAGCTTATATTGAATACAACCCATGGCATTAAATGCTATGGCTCTTACTTTCTCTTGGTCTGCAATGGGAATAATAAACTGAAAATGACGGGATGCTTCTGCCAAATTTCCAATAATTAAATAAGAAAGAGCTAGATACAAACGTGCCAATACAAAATCCGGATGTGTTGTAATGATTGATTCGAATTCTTGGATGGCCTCTCTAAACATATAGAGGGCAAAATAACCTTGTCCTTTTTCAAATACGGTTGATTGGACTTGGGGTTTATCTAGAGTAGCCGTTGGGGACGAACCAGAACCATAATTTACTTTTATACTGGATTGTAAGGGATGAATAAAGCTCTTATTGGAATAGGACTGCTTATGCTGCTTTTGATGATCGGTATGCTTTCCCATCTTCTCTTCGAACAACAACCATTCTTCGATAAATGCATCACTCATCGCTTTGAGCACATTTAATTCTTGATCCAGTTCCAATTTTTTGGAGGTCGATGCGGTTGGATATTCCTGCATGATTTGGTCGAGCACGTCGTTCATCGTCGCAAAAATTTGCTTGAACATATGTCGATCCCACCTTGACTTCAGAGTATTCGCCATCCGAATTTAAACTCATTCTTTGTAAAGGAGAGACTTTTCATACGTCAGTACCATTGATTTCATAGGTCGACCAAATTATCTAATCGTTGAATGCAATTCTTCTCCCAACATCTCAACAACCTTGTTATTTTCACCCATTATGGCTACACGTGGCTTGTAGTTCTTTAATTCTTCATTTGCTACCATGGCATAAGAAATAATAATGATCGAATCACCTGGTTGAACCAACCTTGCAGCAGCACCATTTAAACAGATAACACCTGAACCTCTTGGACCCGGAATCGTATATGTCTCTAATCGGGCTCCATTATTATTATTTACGACTTGTACTTTTTCATTAGGAAGAATATCTACTAAATCCAATAAATCCTCATCAATTGTAATACTCCCCACATAATTTAAATTCGCTTCAGTTACCGTTGCTCTGTGAATTTTTGCTTTCATCATCGTTCTAAGCACGATACATGACCTCCCTATTTTATTATTAATTTATTATCAATCAAGCGGGTTTTACCAAATCGTACAGCTAAATCAATTATAGTGTCTTCTGGAAAGTTTGAAACAAGCAGTTCAGGTGAATAAGGTGTAAGGGCGGGATAAGGCAAAATCTCCACATAATCAATCGCAGCTAATGGTGCTTGTTGGATCCACTTCGAAATTTTCTGCTTCAGACCTTCAACTGTCAGTGTGTCGTCTTCATCAATCCAATGATCAACTTGTCGCAATGCCTCCGACAATTTGAGCGCTTGCTGACGCTCCTCTGGAGATAAATACACATTACGTGAACTCATAGCAAGTCCATCTTGATCCCTTACAATGGGGCACGGCACAATGTGTACAGGAATATTCAAATCTTTGACCATTTGTTGAATCACTGCAACCTGTTGAGCATCTTTGAGACCGAAATAAGCTTTGTCCGGCTGAACGATGTTAAACAGTTTCGTTACCACTGTGGTTACGCCTTCAAAATGTCCCGGCCGAGATTGTCCACTCAGAATCTCTGTTATCTCAGCTACGCTAACTTTTGTTTTGGATGGCTGAGGATACATCATCTGGGTATCTGGAATAAAAACAATATCAACCCCGTGTTGCTTGGCTATAGCGATATCTCGCTCGTGATCTCTTGGGTATTGTTCAAAATCTTCATTGGGGCCAAATTGCAAGGGATTCACAAAAATACTAAGGACTACAATGTCTGAATCTTGTTTGGCTTGATCCATCAAACTTGCATGCCCTTCATGTAAAAATCCCATCGTTGGAACGAAACCAACAATACAAGGACGAAGCTGCTGTGTTGCCTTCTGCTTTTCCATCTGGATTTGCTGACGCAATACATCTATATCTGAAATGACTTTCATTGATGTCCTTTCCTTTCTCACCTTTTAGTCATCTCGCGTGAGTTGATTTTATCCAGTACGCTTCGATCCATATTGTACACATGTGATTCACTGGGAAAAGATTTTTCTTTAACCTCTCGAATGTAGTTTGAAATCCCATTCTTAATGGCACTCCCTACATCAGCAAATGGTTTGACGAATTTAGGTGTAACGGGGGATGCATATTGGAGTACATCATGAAAGACTAACACTTGACCATCACAGTACCTGCCAGCTCCAATGCCTATCGTTGGGATAGACACCGTTTCTGTAATATACTGCGACAGTTCCTCTGGGACCATTTCAAGAACTAAAGCAAAAACACCGGCTTGCTCTAATGCAAGTGCGTCTTGAATCAGTTTGCTAGCTTGTTCCGGTTGTCTGCCTTGAACTTTGTAACCCCCAAGCTGATGTACGGCTTGAGGTGTTAAACCAATGTGTCCCATGACGGGAATACCAGCTTTAACACAGGTGCTGACAACTTCAGATATTTCGGCACCGCCCTCCATTTTTATGGCTTTCACTAGGCCTTCTTGCATTAATCTGGCTGCGTTATGAAGTGTACGGTCAATACTTCCGTGGTAACTTAAAAACGGCATATCAGCTAACACAAAACTCTTCGTTGCCGCTCTTGTAACCGCTTTAGTATGATGGAGCATATCTTCCATTGTAACGGGAACCGTTGAATCATAACCAAGAACCACCATGCCTAGTGAATCACCCACCAAAATGATATCAGCACCCGCTTCTTCAGCTAATTGTGCAGATGGATAATCATAAGCAGTCACCATAGCAATGCGATTTCCTTGTACTTTCATGTTCTTCATTTCGCCAGTACTTAATACTTTGCGGTTTTCCATCCTTAATTCCACCTTTCATTGGTGCGGTGTCTGCTTAGTCTTCAGCTTCATAAGGGAAAAATATATTATTCTTTAGTAAAAAAAGCAACTAAAGTGGCGAAATACATAAGAATCCATACGATACGAAAGATCCTTCTGTCTCGGTCCTTATGGCTCAGAGCAGAATCCGACATGCATATCTTAAACGCACTCCAAACGATCGAATAAGTCATAAGTGCGCTTCTTGGATAAGATAACGCCTCAAGTGCCTTAATCGTTATGGAGATATGTTGATATTTTATTATAAGAATTCGTAGTAAACAACATTGCAGGCACAATACTTAGCATTGCCAATGAATTAACATAACATGTTGTGAAAAAATCTACATGAGGTTGCATTTTTAAGTTAAATCACTATTGTAATATTATATAAAAATTTAACACAAATTGAAAGAATGATTTTTCAGTTGACATCACCAGAATAAACCTTTCTCACTACCCCGTCTGATTGTTTGACTAATAATGCCCCAAATTCATCTAA
>CAYUSG010000047.1:15777-16523 GCA_964447355.1 uncultured Paenibacillaceae bacterium | reverse complement strand
ATTTAACACAAATTGAAAGATTTTTTTTAGTTGACATCACCTGAATACACTTTGGTTATCCGACCGTCTGCTTGTCTTACTAATAATGCACCATATTCATCTAAACCTTGCGCAATGCCTTCAATTAAACCCATTGGCGTTTGAACTCTCACCTGTTGATCAATATTGACACATAATGCTTCCCAAACAGCTCGAACGGGACCAAATCCTTCTGTTAAATAAATAGGATACCACTTATCAAACTCTTTGAAAAAGGCTGCAATTAACTGCTCTCGGGACACTGGTGCCCCGCTTTCTATTCTTAAGGAGGTTGCTATCTCTCTTAATTCCTCAGGATAATCCGCCATTAATAAATTAACCGATATCCCAACCCCTACAATGATGTTCTTGATGCGCTCATCCTCAGCGCTCGTTTCTAGTAAAATGCCGCTGACCTTCTTACCTTCTACAAGCAGATCGTTTGGCCATTTAATGCCCGTCTTTACACCCGTCACCTGCTGAATGGCTCTATTTAGTGCAACGGCTGTTAATAAAGTCAATTGAGGTATAAATGGCAAGGGCACAGGAGGTTTTATCAGAAAGCTCATCCAAATCCCTTTACCTGAAGGGGAATGCCAGCTTTTGCCCATTCGACCTCGTCCTGCGAGCTGCTGCTCTGCCAAAATGACATACCCTTCTTTTTCTCCGCTCTCAGCAGCCTTATGGGCCAGGCTCTGAGTCGAATCGGTCGCTGTAGCCTACGGAAG
>CAYUSG010000047.1:0-15767 GCA_964447355.1 uncultured Paenibacillaceae bacterium | reverse complement strand
ATAATGAAGTTGCCAATTGAATGGGCCTTCCCTATCGATTGTTTGTTGCAACTCATTTAGGTCTAGCTGCGGCGGAGCTTCAATTAATCGATAACCTTTTCTAGGGACGGCTTCAAATGTGAAGCCTTCTGCCCGCAAGCGTTCAATATGTTTCCAGACCGCACTTCGGCTCACTCCAAATTGTTCAGACAGTTGTTCTCCTGAAATGTACTGATCTGGACGTTCCATGAAATAGGATTTAATCTTCTCAAACATCTGACATCAACTCTTTCCTATACCTTTCTGCCTGCTGCTGCAGGGCTTCCTTCTCATTGGGGATGCGATGTAATGCCACATCAAGCACTAGCTTGCCTAGGACTCGGCGCATCCATGGACCAGACGGGGCTAACTTCTTCAAATCCTTCCCGCCAATGGCTAAATCTTTAGTTGTAAATACCGGCATATCGTTAAGCCATTGCTCTGCATGTTTAATCCAGCTTAAGCACAATGATTCGTCAATTTGTGGAACAACCAAATGCAAGGCATGGTAACGATGGCAATTAGCCATAATTTGAAAGCAAACCCTTACTGCATCAGCACTATATTTCACCGCTGCCGTCTTCAATAATATCTCAGCATCATTCAAACAATGACATTCTTCATTCAACCATTCAAACAGTTCTAGAACTGTGCTCGTATCTGCAATTTTCTTTTTCGTAAATGTTAGTTGTTGCATGCTGATTTGTGCGGCTTGATGGGATAAGCCTTGAATAAGCATTAAAAACACCCATCGCGATTCCAACCCGAGTTCATCCAAAATAAGCGTTAATTTTCTTATTTCTGCTGAATCCAGTTTGTCCCATGTCCAGTCCTGCTCTTCTTTCGAATACTTTAACAATTTGCTTTCCAAGAATAATTGAAAACCTCTTGCTGGATAAGGGCCTTCTATCGTCCTCTCTAATTCCATTCGCACACGCTCCATAGCTATATGCTTTAGAGCCGGTGCAAAAGCAGTCAGTGCCGACCAAGTATCGACTTCAATTTCAAAATCATACGCTGAAGCAAATCGGATGCAGCGCATCATTCTTAGGGCATCTTCCTTAAATCGTTCGAATGGATCGCCCACCGTTCTAATAATACCGCTGCGCAGGTCAGCTTGGCCCTTAAATGGATCAATGATGTGTTCCTCGAGATCCATCGCCATAGCGTTAATTGTAAAATCTCTGCGCTTTAAATCTTCTTCTAAATCAGTAATAAAATGAACCTCACTTGGCCTTCGATAAGCAATATAAGCCTCTTCTCTTCTAAACGTCGTGACCTCATACGCAATACCTGAAACCAAAACAGTCACTGTGCCGTGTTGCAAACCAGTTGGTACGGTATGATCAAATGCCTCCATAACTTCTTCAGGCCGTGCTGAGGTGGCGATATCAATATCTTTTGTTGGTCTATGCAGCAAACGATCACGAACATAACCGCCTACAATGTAGGCGGCATGACCGTGATCGTTTAAGGTTTGTAAAATGGTTTTAGCATGTACTAATAAATGAGAAGCTGTCACTAAAGTTGAACCTCCATCCACCACGTGCAGGCTTAATCACAGATTGCTTGTAATTTACTGCCTAACACACGGTAGTATATCTGTTCGTATTGCTCGGTGATCGCGTCGTTGCAGAACTCTGTCCGCGCCCTAACTAGACAGGCATGTGAGAAGCTTTCATACAAAGCGGAATCCGTTAATAATTGATTGCAATATGATGCCATTTGATCTGTTTGCCCAATGGGCGCCAGATAACCTGTTTCACCATGTTTAACAAGCTCAGGTATGCCTCCTGCAATGGAGCCTACGGTCGGAACGCCGCAAGCCATAGCCTCAAGCGCCACCAATCCAAAGCTCTCTTTCTCAGAAGGCAGCAGCATAATATCCGCAAGGGATATCACTTGTGCCACATCGTCTTGCTTACCTAAGAAATGAATGCGATCTAACAGCCCTAATTCTCCAGCTCTGCAATGTACCTTCGGCAAATCTGGGCCTTCACCTACCAAGAGTAATTTGGAAGGGACGGTTTCATTCACTTTGGCGAAAATATCAAGCACATCCTGGACTCGTTTCACGGGCCTAAAATTAGAGATATGCATTAATATTTTCTCGTGAGGCTCTGCATATTCATTTCTTAAATTCGAACAATCCCGCGGGTAATACACCCGTTTATCAACAAAGTTGTAAGTTAGATCAATATCCTTGTCAATGGAAAGCAGCTTCTTAGTTTCTTGAATCAAATCCTGTGACACTGCAGTAACCGCATCACTCTGGTTAATCCCAAGCTGAATTAAATCAGATAAGGATTCATCCTGCCCGAGTACGGTAATGTCAGTCCCATGCAGCGTAGTTACAACCTTTAATTGATCCCCCACCATCTGCTTAGCCAAATAGGCACAAATGGCATGAGGCACAGCATAATGAACGTGCAGCAAATCTAACTGCTGCATCTTGGCGACTTGTGCTAATTTACTTGCTAAGGACAAATCATAAGGGGGATACCGGAACACATAATAATCATTCACTTCTACTTCATGATAAAAAATATTCTTATGATACTTTCCTAAACGAAACGGCATATTATGTGTTATAAAATGAACATGATGTCCCTTTTCTGCTAACAGCTTCCCAAGCTCAGTAGCAACAACACCCGATCCGCCTAGTGAAGGGTAGCAGGTAATCCCAATTCGCAGCAGGTCACTCATATGTCATCCTCCCAAACAGCTCACAAAATCAATTCAAGCTATGTATATTCCATCACCTATTGAAATAGGCTAACAACATACGGAAGCTTACTCATAAAACCTTCAGCAAAAGCCATGGATTGTTTCTGGCCTAATAGTCGGTCTCTTGCTTCTACGCGCTCTAAATACCCTTGATTTAACGGTGTTATTACTGTATCCACCTGCGCGTTTAACATGAATTGGCTTTGATAGGCCTCTAATGTATGCATCTTGGCTTCATGCTCAGTCGTAATATCGACCATTAAATCAGGATCTATCGTATCGTTTATAAAATAATAATACAGCTGTTTCACCGTAAATGCCTCGGATTCCTGAGCGAAATTTCTTAACTTTGCATTAAAAACAGCTTCTTGTACTAACTGACTGGCCATGACATGGTCTGGATGTCGATCCTTCCAAAAAGGCGCAAACACAATCTTAGGCTTTAGCTTACGTATTTCGTTCACTATTGCTGTTACTTGCTCTGGATTGTTCTGCAGTCCTCTGTCGGGTAATCCAAGATTGGAGCGATAGCTAAGACCCAGCCTGCGGCCTGCTTCCTCAGCCTCCTTCTGGCGGGTCTCAACAGTTCCATTGGATGACATCTCAGCTCTCGTTAGATCGCAAACGCCAACCCTTTTCCCAGCACGAATATGCTTTATCAGTGTTCCGCCCATGCCAATTTCAGCATCATCCGCATGCGCACCGAATACAAGAATATCTAAAGCTTCATTCATCCCAATTCACCCGGTTTATATTTATGTACAAGCTCTCGCCAGGCAAAATCTCCCCGACCCAAGGCTTTGACTAAGATTTCACCTGTTGCAATATTCGTCGCCACCGGTATGCCTTGTACATCACAAAGGCGCAGTAAGGCGATGATATCCGGCTCATGAGGTTGAGCCATTAAGGGGTCACGCAGGAAAATAATCAAGTCCATCGCGTTCTCAGCGACTAAAGCACCGATTTGTTGATCCCCGCCAAGCGGCCCAGACATGAATCGATGAATGTTTAAATCTGTTTGTTCCATGATGCGGGTTCCCGTCGTCCCCGTTGAGTACAGCTTATGTTCTTTAAATACATGTTCATAAGCTATCACGAAGTTGACCATTTCATCTTTTTTTCGATCATGAGCTATAAAGGCGATGTTCAACATGAGAACACGCTCCTCTCCCAATAAGTTCTCTCTAGATGTTTAATCAATAAAATGCTCGAAGCCGTAAATTAAACCAGTAAAGCCCATTACCTTCTTAACCGCAACATTCACCCCAGGCATGTACCCTGCACGGTCATAAGAATCATGTCTGATTTTCAAGGATTGCCCAAACCCTCCAAACACAACCTCTTGCTGCGCGAATACACCCGGCAAACGCACGCTATGTATTCTGAAACCATCATAGTAAGCACCCCGTGCCCCTTCGATCGTTTCCTTCTCATCAGGATTACCTTGCTTTAGCTCCTTACGGGCCTCTGAGATCAATTCAGCCGTTTTGACGGAAGTCCCCGAAGGTGCGTCAAGCTTCTGATCTCCATGATATTCGATGATTTCAAGATGTGGAAAATATTTCGCTGCTTGAGCAGCAAATTTCATCATCAAAATGGCGCCAATTGAAAAATTAGGAGCAATGATCCCGCCAATGCCTTGCTCTTTACACATCGTATTGAGATCTTCAATTTCTTGTGGTGTAAATCCTGTAGTACCAATTACAGGTCTAACTTTATGCTTAATAGCTGTTTTGGTATTATGCATCACCGTATGAGGCGTGGTGAAATCCACCATCACCTCTGGACGGGATTCCACCAACGCTAATTCCAAATCATCCTGTACTAACACACCGCAAGCTTCTCGGCCAACGATTCTGCCAATATCGCTACCCTTCTTAGAAGGATCAACAGCACATACCAACTCTAATTCCGGGTCATCTAACACCATTTTTATAACCTCTTGGCCCATTCTTCCGCCTGCTCCAGTTACTGCTACTTTGATACGTTCTGCCATCTCTCTAACTTCATTCCTCTCTGCTATTATGGGTTAAAATAAGCTTTAAATTCTTGCTGCACTTCTCGAAGTAATTTTGATGCGATCGTATGATTAGGCTCAAGCTTTAGAGCATCATGAAGCGATTGAATAGCACGGCTATATTCACCTAAACCATGGTAAGCCATTCCCATCAGCAAGTATGCATCAACTGCAAGCGGGTCTAACTCTATAGCTTGCTTAAGCAGCGTTATCGCCATGTGAAGTTGAACTGAATCATCGAAAAACGCCTCAGCCTGGCTGATCAATTGTTTCGCTTGCAGATTCTGCAGATGAAATCGATAATCATCCAGCTTGGGATCCAGTTCACATGCTCGTTCAGCAGCTTCAATGGCTTTATCCAACTTGTGACTTCTTGCATAGGTGATGGATAGCTTATAATGATAGGCAGCATTGTCAGGTTCCTTTGCAATCGCTTGTTCAAAATGTTCAATTGCCTGTTCAAAATCATGATCAAGAATCGACTTGTACGCCTTTTGGATTTCCTTTTCTCCATTCATCTGCCCATCCTCCTTTCTCAATAAAAGGTGATGGTACAGCATATGAAATTTAATCCGTTTCGGTGTTTATTTTTGTCCAACGATCTGCATCGCGGGTATTAAATTTTTTCATCACTTGATTGTGTGCTTCGGTCAGGTCGATCCCCAGTGAATTCGCGAAACAAATCGTAATAAATAAAATGTCCCCAAGCTCCATTTCAATCGAATTCTCAGCCTCATCCTTTTTCTTCGGCTTTTCTCCAAAACGATGGTTGACTTCTCTAGCTAGCTCGCCTACTTCTTCTGACATACGCGCCATCATGGACAAAGGACCGAAATAACCTTCTTTAAACTGCGAGATATACGCATCAACTTCTTGCTGCATCGACTTAAGTGATTTTTCCATGTCCATCCCTTCCCATTTAACGTTCACCTTTGAAATAAGCATTAATTACCTTACATGTTATCGCAAAGAGAACTTGAAAACAAATCATTTTTAACTCGATTATAAAAAAGGTATACTAAGAAAGATATACAGACCAGCCCCTGTTAATCCAAGAAAGGATGAAACCCGATGGACATTAAAACATGGAAAACCCCACTTTATCAAATCATTCCGATTCTGATTGGTACAGCCATATATGCGTTCGGTTTACATTACTTTATCATACCTAATCACCTGATGGAAGGTGGTGTAACAGGGATCGCATTACTTTTAAAATACGCCTTAAACTTAAAACCTTCTTATACAACCTTAATTATAAATATTCCCTTGTTCTTCTTGTGTTGGAAAGTACTCGGCCGAAAAGGAATGCTCTACACCATTATTGGAACCGTCAGCCTTTCATTCTTCTTATGGATAATGGAATGGTTTATCGAATGGGGCTGGATCGTTCCATTTCAAAGCAAACAGGATTACTTCCTCGCTACTCTATATGCCGGGGTTACACTTGGGGCAGGTTTAGGTATTGTGTTTCGATATGGAGGCACAACAGGGGGCATCGATATTATTGCTCGGATTCTGAATAAGTCCCGCGGCGCAAGTATGGGACAAATTATTTTAATGTTCGATGGGATTGTGATTGGACTGTCACTATTTTATATCCAGAAGGAGCAGGTGTTATATACGCTTGTCGCGGTCTATATCGCTTCTAAAGTGATCGATTTCTTATCAGAGGGTGCTTATGCTGGAAAAGCATTCACTATCGTGACCGATATGGCCCCCTTTATGTCTGACATTATCACCAAAGAAATGGATCGTGGTGTTACCCTCTTTAATGCAAGGGGAGGTTATTCGAAAGTCGAAAAAGAAGTTGTCTATTGCGTAGTATATCGCCATGAGGTTAGACGATTAAAAGCTTTGGTTCGTAGTATCGATCCCAAAGCTTTCATCGTGATTCATGATGTGCATGATGTTTTAGGTGAGGGCTTTCGCATCGATTAATTAAACATAGATATCCATTTCATAATTAACAAAATATCACACATTATCGTGATATATAGATTCATCATAGACTGCATATTCAATTATTATGATGATTGTTGCTCCATAGCGCATTATGAAATGGATTCATAGGTGTCATCACTTTCGGGCCGCTTCACTGGTACATATCCTTTTCTGTGCTTAAACTTCTTCCAACCTACAAACGCCAAGACGGTAACAATCGAAGAGCCAATCCCAAAAATCCAATAAAACGGCTGTTTATGATCTGCAATCGGTGCATAGGTGGGCGAATCTTCCTTGTCGAATAAAGCATTCCAGATATGGATGAATTCCACCGTTCCTTTGGCCATATGGTTTAAGTTTTGTTCATCTGCCGCTCTGTCCATAAACGTAAACAATGAATCAATCTTTATCACATCAGCTTCATCTCGCTGCACGAGTACGGCCGGTCTAATGACAGAATAATGATATTGCAGCTTATCTAATGCATGTTTAGCCCCATTTAATTGCTTATCATTAATTACGGACTGAAGTTCTTCCGTATCATTTCTTAGAATTTTATAGTATTGATGCCACATAGGCTGGTGTTCGTGCGTTAGAGCGTCGAATAATAGTCTAACTCTTGCCGCTTCGACCAAGCCTTGGTCCATGTCAAATCTGACTTGATTAAACGTTTTCTTAGCCTCAAATATAGTCGTTTGCACCGCTTCATAACCCGCATTTGTTAACAAATCATGAAAGGCCACCGCTTGAATCCCATCAGAGATTCTTAATAATTCCGAGCGCGCTTCAACTACATCTCCTTGATTCATATAATTATACATGCGTTCAGCATGCTGGTTTAATTCATTCAATTGAGCATTTACTGTTTCTGCATGACCATTAGCAGCAGACCTGCTTTCCGATTCAGCATTAGAACAGCCTGCACTGATCATAAAGATCATAATTAAACTTAACAGCATCCATTTTTGCCACTTCAACAACATTTGGACATCCCCTCCTAGGTTCATCATATGGGGGGATGTCCAAAATTAGACCGAAATTCTATGTTATGAACCGTCTATTTACGCAAGCCCTGCTTATATCCGAAATAGGTCAGCCCAATACTAATCCAACTCAATAATAGGGTAAAGCCTTCTACCAACGTAAGGTCGTCATGCAGCTGCTTCGGAAGCCAAGGAAAAATCCCTGCTGAATAATCCATCATATCATTGGCTAAAGTCCACGCTGAGACTAGCGCAATATGCCATAATTGAATTCGGAACAATTGCAGGAATAATAATCCTTCAATCGCCATCGCACTATGAGACACAATAAGCATCCAGTCCTGCCAGCTTATTACATCACCTTGCAGCCCCGCTGCAGCTATCATTGCAACAGCCCAAATGCCGTATTTGAATAACGTTATTACAGCAAATGCTTCTATTACTCCGCGAAGAGGGGTATTCGTCCTCAATGAACCGGGTTTGGCCGTTGTCCGGTAAGAATCCATTAATAAATACCCTAATGCAAGGGTGAAAAATAAACTAGCCGTTGGACTGTCAGGCACGAAAATAACGTACCATGGCACCATTTGGTAAATCGTATAAACAATCTGATTTCCGTACCATATGTAACCATAAATCGTTCCAACCAAGTTAAACCCAAATAAACTCCATAAGACCCATTTCTGCGATAAAAATGATTTATTCCATAACATAGACCACTGCATCGACTCAGTTTCAACCCCTTTTTCTGCTTCGGATCATATCATTAGATTTTCAATTCATGTAAACTGATTCCATTATATCGATATCACAAACTTAATTCAAAAAAAGACGATACCTGAACTTATCAAGTACCGTCTTTACTAATTTATTATTCTGCTGTTTGTTTCGCTAACCATGTTACCATCGTTGCGATCTCATCCTCAGTTAAACCGTTCTGATCAATATTAGCTTGATACTGAGGAGACATGTTTCCCTTACCGTCCTTCACAATGCCCATGATTTCTTCTTCAGTATATTTATCGCCAATACCTAGAAGTGCTGGGAAACCAGCATTCGGCATACCTTCTAAACCTTTAGCATGACAGCTGGAGCAAGTAGCACGTTGATATATTTCATATCCAGCATCGTCTTTATCCACAATGGCGATGGTCTTTTCAGTTTCCCTTTCAACACCGCGTGGCTGTTGACCAGCTTCTAACAAAGCCGCACGCTCAATGTGCTCAGGCGTAATGCCTTTAACTTCAAGTTCATGTGTGTAATGGTTCCAGGACACTACGGTTAGATAAATCGTAGCAGCAATGGATAAAATCATTAGCGATGAAGCAATCGGCCGTTTGTAAAATCTTCTTTCTTTTCCTGTATCCAAAAACGGAGCTAATGTTAATCCACCAAATAATAACCCCGGTAAAACCACTGTGCCAAATACCACAAATTGGTCGGACAAATAAGGGTATTTCAGCAGTTGATACATAAATAAGAAATACCAGTCCGGCATAGGAATAAACGTTGTATTCGTTGGATCAGCTGGATATCCGAGCGGTGATGGATGAGCAATTGTCAGCACCATATAACCAAACACAACTACCGCACCAACCATCCACTCTTTCAATAAGAAGTTCGGTATGAACGCTTCCGATTTACCTGGATAAGCAGAGTAATCTCTAGGTATATTCTGTTGTGAACTCTTCTTAACTCGAGAGTCACCTACATAAACAACTTTTTCATCTGATTGATGATGTGCCAACGGGTCGCCCTCCTTTCGTATTATAGTGGTCCAGAAATACCTTGCTTTCTAATCATGAAGAAGTGTCCGCCTAAGAGGGCTAATAATGCGCCCGGCAGGAAGAACACATGCAGAGCAAAGAAACGCGTAATCGTTTGAGCTCCTACGATATCTCCACCTTGCAAAAATTCCTGAATGTATCCACCTAATAACGGTACAGAAGCTGCAATTTGAATACCTACTTTAGTAGCGAAGTAAGCTTTGTTATCCCAAGGCAGCAAGTAACCTGTAAATCCAAGACCTAACATAACCATGAAGATTAACATCCCAACAACCCAGTTCATTTCACGAGGCGCTTTGTAGGAACCTGTGAAGAAAACACGCAGGGTATGTAAAAACATCATAACTATAACTAAACTTGCACCCCAATGGTGCATGCCGCGAACAATTACACCAAAAGCAACTTTATGCTGCAAATAGTCAACACTCGCATAAGCATTAATAATATCCGGAACATAATACATCGTTAAGAACATACCGGATAAAATTTGGATGACCGTTATGAAAAACGTCAATCCGCCAAAACAATATACAAAAGCTGAAAAGTGGTGTGCCGGATTGACATGCTCAGGCACCTCATGGTCAGCAACGTCTCTCCACATCGGAGTAATATCGAGACGCTCATCAATCCAGTTGTACACATTTTTTAACATTATGAATTTACGCCTCCTTATACCCTTGTGTTAGGCTTCAGTTGCCCGACATATACTTCGCCGCTCTCGTCCACCTTCACTTCGTATTCATCCAATGGTGCAGGTGCTACAGCTAAGCTTTCACCGTCTTTCGTGTAACGTGCCCCATGGCATGGACAGAAGTATTCATTCGGAAATTGCGCTTCTGTATTCCAGTTAATCGTACAGCCTAGATGCTTACAAACTGGAGATAACGCGAAAACATTGCCTTGTTCATCCTTTGTTATCCAAACTTCAATCGTAGGACTGCTTTCAAACCAACCGTCCACCTGTTGAATTTGGAATTTAAAGGACTGCGGTTCAGCTGTAACATCCGCCACATTCACACCTACTTTGGCAAAATCCGCTGCCGCTTTAGGTTGAAGTAATGGATCTACAGTAAATCGAATCATTGGAACAAGAGGCATAGCCATTAGAAAACCGCCGGTTCCTCCAAGGGTGTAGTTAAGGAATTGACGCCTAGACATCTCTTTGCGTTTGGCCGGTCTTTGTTCATTGTGTTCGTGTTCAAGGTTTTGATGATTGCCCTCACTCATGCTCTTTCTACCCCCTTTACCATTACTATGTTCACGTCGCAATCGACATTTTTCACTCTACATACTAGGACATTATAATAATAGCCTACGTCCCTAGGGTCGTCAAGAAAATCCAATAAAATTCGAACGGATTCTCACCATAGTTTCAAAGAAATGTTACGAAATTGTCACAACTTCATATTGTAATTTTGACAACATATCGTTGTGCTTAGTTATCTTTAGAGTAAACAAAATGAATCCCCTTCATACATAGATAGGCTGAGAGTTACTTGAGATCTGACCACATCGCTTGAATTTGTTTAGCCACAGATGCTTCTCTTTCTCTGACATCCATTTGTGGAGTATAGATTTCGCAAAGGAATAGATCCGCATTTGATATGCTAAGCGCCCCCAGCTCTTGATCTGCGGTCATCAATATTACATACTTAAATCCAGACTGCTTCACGCGCTGACAAAGTCTATTGATTTCTGCAGATAGTGATTCACTATCTTCCCATTTGAAATGAAAGGCCGGATACGTCACTACTCTCCCTTTAAAGGGCAGCTCCACCCATTCCATAATATCCCTTAGTACTTCTAGCTTCTGAGTCACTTCACCGGGATTTTCAAAGCCCATTAGTCCTGTTAACGGAATTAAACATGTATCTAGGTACGGCTTTAATTCTTCCCATGCAGATGGATCAATATCGTTAAATTTCATAAGTACATCCTCCGTTTTAATCACACTATGTCTTATCTTATCATCTCCCGATAACAAAAAAAAGGACGGATGAAACAAAAGAGGGTCTAGCCTCTCATATGTTTCATCTATCCAATGTACTTTCTTTTACGTATTAACTTAGAGATGATTGTTCTTGTATCGCATTTAATTGTTCGGTTAATTTCAAAAAGGTCTCTTCGTCGCCTGAGGATAAAGCTTTATCTATGGCTTCATATAAACGTTCAAGCTTAAAGCTTCGCAAAGCCTCCTCAATAATCATATCTGCGTAAACACTTAATAAGAAAGCATAATTTGAATCCAACTTATCCATGTGACATCCCTCCAACCTCACTTAAATTGCGTGACATTAGGAATGTATTCAGTATTCCTATCCTGTAGATACCCCTTTATTACAACGCTTAATATTTGCACTTCCGCCTCTAGACTGCTAAATTCCTTAATACAAGCCCTCATACCACTCTAGCAGGAGAACCGAACATCAACGTATAGGGAGGAAACCTTAGTAATACCGGTGAAAAGTGAACCAGCCCCCTACTAAAGCATATTCACCAAAATTGATCCCGTTCAGGACAATGGCCTTCTACGCTTATCAATGTACCTTTACCTAGAGCACATTCATAGACCATCACGCTGCAGCCTCCAACGTATGAAACTAGTGATTAATTATCGGTTTGTCTTAACTCATACTTAACTTGTCGATGGCAATATCAATTTTGTCTTCTTCTGGAACGTAAATGCCATGTATCACATCCGAACCAAACCGTGTTACTTTCAGAACCCTGCCTCCCTCGTCTAATTCCCCAATTCGAATAAGCCCGAGATGCAGCATCATTTGTAGAACTCTTTGTTCCAAGATGGATTGAGATGTGTCGTAATAAAACGGTTTAATGAAATTTTCAAGCGTTTGTTTTAGTGAATCCACTGTAACCCAGTCCTTGCATAACAGATCTATCCAGTACACTAATGATTGAATATTAGGAACTGCGTTTTTATATAATCGCAGCCAAAATCTGTAGATTTCCCGTATATCATGTGATTGATCTGCGATAACCCACTGGATCCCTTCTTCTGTCAATTTAAGCTCCGTTGAAGCCTCTTGAATCAGTCCTTGAAAGTAACAATAGTCATAAATCAGTGAAAAACGATTCGGGTATTCCTTGAATTTACGTCCATATCCAAATCGCCAGCCTCCTTTTTTGGGCATCTCCTCTTGTACCGTGAATTCCTCTATAATATGTTGTACATTCCGTTTATACATCGTCCCATCCGCTGTGATCGGTACACTCTGATGGTAAATGTATTTTAGAAAACACCTCATATCTTGAACAATAATTTTCTGTTCATCGCGATAAGCTGCCGGTTCTGACGTCTTATGAAGTACAGCATTGAAACGTTTAGACAGCACCTCACTAAATCGGCGTTTTAAATCTTCCGGCATCTGGAATAAATACCGGGTCTGTTGTGAGTAACCATTAAATAACCAACCTAAATGCTTAAATTTGGAAATCGTCTCCCTTGGATTAACTTGTTCCTCGTCTTCTTCAGAGAAATGTGTTTGTTTAACCCTTGCAACCAGCTCTTCCAAACTAAAAGCCTGACGATGATCAAACAAAAACGTGTTCATAAACCGTATATCCTCCATACTTAGATGAGCCATTTGCTGTTCAAACAGCTCTTTACGGTTCATATGAGATAATATCGATTGTATTAACTCATGTTTGGAGTGGCCATCGCATTCACATTGGTAAGCCTTGGCGATGCGGCTCAATTGTCCAATATCCGCAAAACTTAACATATCTGCTAAGTTCATGGTACACCTCCGTTCAACAGTTTGTTATTACCATTATGGGAGAGTTATCCAAAAATCATTCTCGTAAACGCAAAAAAACTGACAATGATGTCAGTTCGGTCGTCCTATCATATATTCATCTAAATGCGCGATACAATTAAAGAGCTTTGCTTCCCACGCATCCAACTGTTTTTGTAATATAGTAATCGATGTATTGCGAATAGGTTCTTTAATGTCTTTTTGCAGCATCCGCTGCAAAAGCCTGCGAATTAAGCTCCCATGACTAACGAATAATATTCGGTCGTTAGGATGCTTCTCGATATATTCCGTTATACATGCTAAACTCCGCTTCTGAATGCCTTCATCTGATTCGATGCCTTGCGCGAGTTCTCGCCAGTCTTCACCCCAGCGCTCTATACGTTCCTGCAGAGTAGTCCCTTCTAACTCACCCAGCGAACTTTCCCTTAAGCGTTTGTCTCTGTAAAGTACAGGGAGGCCTGCATGCTTACTTATTATTTCAGCCGTTTCCGACGCGCGTTTCAAGTCACTGCTTATTATGAAATCCCATTTATCACTTTGAATTCTCTCGGCTAACTTCTTAGCTTGAATTCGACCTTCGTCATGCAAATCAGTATCTAATTGACCCTGTATTCTACCCTCTTTGTTCCAAATCGTAAGCCCATGTCTTACTAACGCTATTGTCGCCACCCTTTACCCTCCTAGCTTGTGCCTATGCACGTATTCTAGAAAGCCAATTTAATGTTAACAATAGGCAAACAATCCCCAATAAAGATACAACAACCAGATAATCTGGATACGACTGTATAATACCCATATCTAAAATAAGCGGATCACTAATACTAGCTACCGGAACGCCTTGAACCAACTCAGCACTGCTGGTTGAATCACCTAAGGCATTGGCTACGGGAAGCAATCCAGTGGAATTATAATAAGTGTAAGTCTCTTCTTTCGGTTCTTCAAACACAATCGAATACACAAAGCTAAAAACAAACAAGGTTAGACAAAAGGCTAGTACTGCCGAGACGTTCCGTCTCATTTTATAAGAAATGGTGTAAGTCCTGTTTGCAACAGGCATTCTCCATGATTCATCCGTATAAATACGTTCCATCACTTGTTTGGATGTAGGAACAGGCATTTCCTTCAATTCAGTCTGTCCCATTCCGAGGTTTTGTATTAAATTAGTGCTTTCTTGCCACAGTTCAAATTCTTCCTTACAAGACGTACAGTGTTTAATATGTTCATCCACCCCACGCTTCCGAATGTCTTCCTCTGGCAAATCCCAATACAAGCCAAAAAGCTCTTGAATTTGTAAGCACTTCATCTCTGATTCATCCCTTCATACTCCTCATAAACTGACTCCAGAAAATATGATTCTAATTGGCTCTTAACACTTGCCCGGGCCCTAAACAATAATGACTTAACTGAACTTACCGTTTGTCCTAGAATATTCGCAATTTCTTGATAATCCAGCTGGTCATACTCTCTGAGAATTAAAGCGGAACGCTGCTTTTCGGGCAAATTGTTAATCGCTTCCCGGACCATGGTGACCTTCTCATTTCGCAACATCGTTTGCTCTGGAAGCGTTTCATAAGCAGTCTTGGGCACATAACCACTTTCTTCTAATGATAGGTTGCCACCCTTGTATTTCCGAAGTTCACTCAAAACTGTATTTCTGGCTATCGTATATAACCATGTTGAAAAGGACGCTTCTACTTCACGGAACGTCTTTAAGCTTCGGTAGGCTTTATAAAACGTTTCTTGGCATAAGTCTTCCGCCATCGCTTCCATATGAACACTTTTCAGCATGTGGTATATAAACGCAAGGATTTTACGCTCATAACGATCGATCAGTTCTGAGTATAATTCTACGTTTCCATCTTTAATTTCTCGTATCAACTGGGAATCATTCACTACAAGCGGCCCTCCTTGCAAGCATCCCCCAGCAGTCCTTCACTTGATTGTACTTCCGTTAGGAGGAAAAGTTGCGCGCAATATATTAAAAATAAAAAACTGATGCTATATCCATGCAGATGTAGGCAGTTTGTAATTTAAATTCGGTATGAAAACCATTTTTCCTGCTAACTTCGACAAAATACAGCATGCTAAATAAAGGGAACTAAAATTCCACATATTGCCTATTATACAACAACCTTTAATATTTATGGGATTTTAGCAAAAAAAATAACCACCGCTTCGGGTGGTTTGCACATAGTGCTATATCATTTCGGATAGGAGTGGAGAGAAACCATACTGTACTTTTATTATATGTATCCGTTTTCATTTTGTCAATGTATTTTTTAAAAACGCTTACAATATTTTGCTGATACTTCACTGAACATCATCATCACAACAAAAAACCTTCTTTTGGAGTGTATTTGTCACACATCCAAAGAAGGTCTTCATTCTCCCTCATCATATTCATTACAAGAGGGACTTCCCATTGTACCCTGAAAACTAGATGCGAAATGATGAAACGATTGCTTTAGCCAAGTTATTGGGTTTAATTCACCCGGGCCCCGAATAAGTAATAGGT
>CAYUSG010000046.1:12604-23523 GCA_964447355.1 uncultured Paenibacillaceae bacterium | reverse complement strand
TATTTATCCTGTCTATAGCAATTCTTATACCTGTATCGGGACTGAGTGCTAAGCACCGGTCAAGCGTCAGATGGATATTCATCATAAGTGCTTTATACAGCTATGCTGTCGAAACCATTCAACATTTCAGAGGGATTAATCCCCGATTTTCGCGTGTGGGATCGATAGCCGATGCAATAGCTGGGGGTCTCTTCGGGTGTTTCTCTATGTTAATTATTATAGTAACCTGCATGTTAGCTGCATCCTTCTTTCGAAAGAAGGTAGGGGTTAAACGTCCTTTGTTAACCATTGCTGTTAGATATGCGTTCTTTTCCACCGTGGTGGCTTTCGCTGCGGGGATCGCCATGATAGTGCTGCAACGCCGCTTTTGGGGCCGGGGCGGGAACTTTATGGTCCTTCATGGGTTAGGGTTTCATGCGCTGCAGGCTTTACCGCTCTTAGGTTGGTTGTCTGAGCGGGTGGACATGGGGATAAACCGAACTCGGGTGTGGATTCATTGGGGAGGCGTTTCATGGTCTGTCTCAATCTTATTCATCGCCATTCAAACAATCCTTGGAAGAAATGTATTCGAGCTGGCATGGATACCGCTTCTGGCAGCTTGTGGGTTAGTCATTTGGCTTGCTTGCCTGATTAAGCTTTGGTGTATAAAGAAGAAAGCCACCAGGCTATCTAAGACAGCTCAAGTGGCTTTCCCGCTCGTGAAAGCGAATGATCATCATTAATTTCGAATCAGGTAGTCAAATGCACCTAATGATGCATTCGCGCCCGATCCCATCGAGATGATGATTTGTTTATACGGACTATTAGTACAGTCTCCGGCTGCGAATACCCCAGGTACGTCGGTAGCACCACGGTTATCGACTACGATTTCACCGAAGCGAGTACGTTCGACAGTACCCTCTAACCAATCGGTATTAGGTACGAGTCCGATTTGAATGAAGACCCCTTGCAATTCAAGATGCTGGGTTGTTTCGGTCTCTCTTTCGACGTAAGTGATACCGTTGACCTTATCTTCACCGGTAATCTCCTTCACTTGTACGTTCTTCAACACGGTGACATTAGGCAGGCTGTAAAGGCGTTCTTGCAGCACGGCATCGGCCTTTAACTCCGGCATGAATTCGAACACTGTTACATGCTTCACAATACCAGCCAGATCAATAGCAGCCTCGATGCCAGAATTACCGCCGCCCACGACGGCTACATGCTTGCCTACGAATAATGGACCATCACAATGAGGACAGTAAGCTACACCTTTATTCTTAAATTCTGCTTCACCAGGTACGCCTAGGTTGCGCCAGCGAGCCCCTGTGGAGAGAATAACCGTCTTGCTCTTGAGTACTGCACCGTTCTCAAGCTCAATTTCGATGAGATCCTTCTTCTCCAGACGCTTAGCGCGCTGCAGGTTCATCACATCAATGCCGTATTCCTTCACATGCTCTTCCAGGCTGGCTACAAGCTTGGGACCTTCAGTGTATTTCACACTAATAAAGTTCTCAATGCCCATCGTATCCATGACCTGTCCGCCGAAGCGTTCAGCTATGATACCTGTGCGAATGCCTTTACGTGCTGCATAAATAGCGGCACTTGCACCCGCTGGACCGCCGCCCACAACAAGGACATCGAAGGGATCTTTATTCGCAAGCTCAGATGCATCGGGTGCGCTGCCAAGCTTGGCTAGAATTTCTTCCAGCGTCATTCGGCCGCTTCCGAAGACTTCGCCATTTAAGTAAACCGTAGGCACAGCCATAACATCCTTGCTTTCGACTTCGGATTTATAGGCCGCACCATCGATCATCGTATGGGAAATACCAGGGTTCAGAACACTCATAACATTGAGAGCCTGCACCACATCAGGACAGTTATGACAGCTTAAGCTCACATACGTTTCAAAGTGATATTCACCGCTAAGGTTCTTGATCTGGTCAATCGCGCTTTGGTCCACCTTAGGAGCTCTGCCGCTTACTTGCAGCAAAGCTAATACTAAGGATGTAAATTCATGACCCAACGGTACACCGGCAAATGTGATGCCAGAATCTTCACCTGCTCGATTCACACTGAAACTTGGTGTTCTAGGCAAAGCTGCCTTTTCAACTGAAATGCGAGATGACATGCTGGATATTTCTTCGACCAGCTCCGTCATTTCTTGTGAAGTAGCATCGGAGCCTGTGCTTACTTTAAGCACAATATCTCCCTCTAGAAGCTCGAGATACTGCGCTAGTTGTGTTTTGATGTCTGCTTCTAGTGCCATGGCTGCACCTTAAATCTTTCCTACAAGATCAAGGCTTGGTTTTAGTGTAGCAGAACCTTCTTGCCATTTAGCTGGGCAAACTTCGCCTGGATTGTTGCGTACGTATTGAGCTGCTTTAATTTTGCCGACAAGGATACTTGCGTCACGACCAATACCGCCAGCGTTGATCTCAACAGCTTGGATCACACCGTCTGGATCGATGATAAATGTACCGCGATCTGCTAAACCATCTGCTTCGATTAACACATCAAAGTTGCGGGAAATCGTATGGGAAGGATCACCAATCATAGTGTAAGTGATTTTTCCGATAGCTTCAGAGCTGTCGTGCCAAGCTTTATGAGTAAAGTGAGTGTCTGTAGATACAGAATACACTTCTACACCAAGTCCTTTTAACTCTTCATAATGATTTTGAAGATCTTCAAGCTCAGTAGGGCAAACGAATGTGAAGTCTGCAGGATAGAAGCATACAACACTCCATTTTCCTTTAAAATCAGCTTCAGTTACATCGATAAATTCTCCATTGCGAAATGCGGATGCTTTAAACGGTAGTACTTCAGTTCCAATTAGTGACATGATTAAATCTTCCTCCTAAAAATTAGTATTGTTTTTTGTTATTATATAGTTAGTGGACGCGGAAAACAATTCCATCACTAACTATAATAATTATAATCTGATAATTATTATTACTTAAAACCTATTGTTTTGTCAAGTCCTAATAACCCTAATTAGCATTGCCTGTGTTTATTATACTTATTACGTACGAAGGAGGGTTTACGATGTGCTATCGTAATACATTTATTATGGTAAGCGAAGATTCGACAGCTGTTTCAGGGGTTGTGCCTGTGCCCAGACATGGGAAACCAACGATTGCTTCCATTGAGTATGAGCTTATAACGTCTGATCCTTATTCATACACGCAAGAAGATGTGCAGTTTAAAACTTATGTAATCAAGAATCAGATCGACTCAGGTGACATGGAAGGATTATGGGACGAATTTTTCGCAAAGCCTAAAGCTTGTTTCAGAGCTTCACCGTTAGTGAAGAGCTATGGATGGGGTATTCATTACGATGAACAGGGGAAAATAGCCCTATATGATGTTAGCAGCGAAGCCTACCGCCAATTCGTGCAGTCAGAAGGGATTGCCTTGCTTAAGGGTATGCGTTCAAAACGTAAATGAGGAGGAAGCAGTATGTTAGCTGTGGTTGAGAGATCGGGGGACGGTTATACCGCACGATTCGAGCGACACTGGAACCATCCCGTTGATGCCGTGTGGTCTTTCTTAACAGACAATGACAAGTTAAAGCTATGGTTCGACGCATTACATATTGAAGACCTTCGAGAAGGCGGCATCATTACATTTGATATGCAGGACGGTACGTTTGAAGAACTTAAAATTACCGAGTTCAAGAGGCAGGCGGTATTAGCATATACTTGGGGCGAGGATCAGGTTAGGTTTGAGTTGACTTCAGAATCAGCGGGTTGTCAGTTGGTTCTGGTTGAAACGATACAAGAGCTGACAAGTCATACATCCAAAGATCTTGCGGGCTGGCATGTATGCTTAGATGGAATAAAGGCTCTGTTAGTCGGACGGGCAATAGAGGCACGACAAGCCGAATGGGAGAAGTGGCATAAAGCATATGCCCAGTGTTTAGAACAGCTGCAAGCATGAATAACAGCGCTAACACGCGAAGGGGCTGTCCGAAAAGTGAACTGAACCCCGTCAAGTAGACAGTATAAAATGCTCGTTACAGTCCACAACATGTCGTTGAAAACAAGCTAACCTGAGAATTCCATGCCCATTCACCTAATGAGAAATGGTTAGCCGATGTAACAGTAATTCAAGTACGGCAAATGGATGCTTATATCAGGGGGTTGAAGCATTATGAGGGGTATCCAATAATCGCTAATACGACTTCTCTGGATAGCCCCTAATGCACTGAGTACTATATGTGGAGCGTTGTTACGACCACAGATGCTTGATCAAGAGGGGAGATGCAAGATTCGTGTCGATGGGACAAGTGGTCGAGTCTCGGCCGTACTGCCAAGCCCAGACGTTGGCTTCACATGGGGGAGCGGCAGGCTGAAAGCTGGGGGCTTCATCCTTCGGGGATACACCCGGTTCCGGTTCAGCACTCCATAGGATCGTATGCAGGCGAACCTTCTCGTCAGCCGACGCTGCTTGGCAATAAGCATCGCTGAAACCACCTTGTTTAGGATCATGGTAAAAGCCAGGCTTATAGTCACTAGTATAGAAAACATTGACCCATCCTCGTATCCAGGCTTCATCCACATCAAAAAAACGCTCAACATTTGCGAAAATAACAACATTGCGGGGAATGCTTAACCGCTTGGCATGAAAAATGGCATTTCTAGCGATAATTTCCCCTTTGCTATAACCAACCGCTTCTCTAAAGTCACTGTAAATGGGTATGATTTTGATGCCCTTCTGTCTGAGGAAATGACTTTCCCTGGGGGTTAATCCATCTGCCGCACCAGGAACCGTCTTAAGGTACCGACCCCAAAACTCAGGCATGCCATAGTTGACACGGACACAATCTAATAACTGCTCTGTTACGGGCGCAGCGGAATCAACGCCCCAAATCGATCTCGCCATATGACTAGCTCCTTTATCAGTTGGTTATAACCTATTGATATGCATTCGCTCTCTAAATGTGAAGAACGGGTACGGAACTATAAAAGGACAGAATGAAAGCAAATGGCTTCATCTGTCCTTTTTAGTATGTGTTAGCGTTTCAGATCAATCGTGTAATGGAAATAATCAGGTCGGTACTTGGCTCTTAAAAGGATAATGGGACGACCGTCGATCGATTTGGTCAGCCGCTCAATATAGAGCAGGGCATCTCTTTCTGAAATTTCTAACATTTGGGCCTCTTCAGAAGTTGCATTCACGGCAGTGACGAGCTGGTTAGCATCCTTCAAGGTTAGATTCAGCTCTTGTTCAATGTATTGGTAGTTAATAATGTTATCCAAATTCTGAGCATGCTCGAGCTGACTTCCGATTTCAGGGATAATTAAGGAGTGTTCAATGCCTATAGGTTGATCATCTGCAAATCTTAACCTTTTCATTTCCCATACGATATTTGAATTTAGGAGCTGCTGGACATCCTTCGGAGGGGATTCATTCATTCCTTTATGCAGTACATGCCCTCGCGGCGTAAAACCGGCTGATTGAATCGTTTCAGAGAAACCCATGAGCTGCCCTGTCCATTTCTCGGCCTTATTCGTTTTGATGAACGTACCTCTGCCGCGTTCACGAGACAGTAAACCTTCATCAACGAGCGTCTTCAGAGCGGTTCTGACCGTCACTCTGCTTACATTAAAACGCTTGGCGATGTCAACCTCAGCAGGGATTTTCTCACTGGGGTCAATATCGGATTCCTCGAAAAACTCTTTTCTTAATATTTCAGTTAATTGATAGTGCAGCGGTATGGGACTGTTATGATCAAGCAGTTGTTTCTGATGCTCAGCATTCAATTTATCTATCATAATGGCACCCCTGTAAACGGTTTATATTCTATAGTTTATCATTATCATGGTATCAAAACAATCATTTGTTGTATTGTTAGTACAATACGACTTTTTGTTGACAGACAAATGTCACTGCATTAATATTAAAGACAAGCACTACTAATGTTAGGACATTAAATCATTTTGTTTTGATTTGATCTAGGTTGTAGGTTTACTGTTTACGAGCTATGCGTTATAATCGGTTACTCAAGGGGGTGAGTTAACATGAATTATAGGAAATCGACTTTTGTGACATTATCACTTCTCATGGTCTTTGGGTGGGTGTATGCTATATCCATTGGAATTACAACCTCGGGAGGCGTCTACAACTCTTCCATAGGTCCTAGTTACTTTCCTAATATACTAGCAGTGTTGCTTACCGTCCTATGTTTAATCAATATGGTTCAAACGGCAAGGAAAACGGAGGATGAAACGGTTGAATTGCCTTATTTCAAGTATATTTTGATAACGCTTACAGCGATAGTGTTGTTTTTGCTCAGCTGGTATTTCATTGGGTATTTCTATATCAATGCATTTTTGTTTATGATGGCGTTATTTTTCATTTACCGAAGAGATTTTAGCAAGAAACAGATAGCGTTTAATGTCGTTCTGTCATTACTTGTTATTGTTATTGTTTATCTAGTATTTGAAGTGACGATGTCGATCCCACTTTAATTAAAGGGAGTAGTCTAGAATGGATATATCAACATTAGTATCTGATTTGTTTTCAATTTCAACTTTGTTTTTCATTCTGCTAGGTACATTTGTTGGGCTGGTCATGGGGGCGTTACCCGGACTTGGAACGATGTTGGCTATCGTATTGCTGCTGCCCATTACGTACGTGATATCACCTTTGGGATCCATTCTAATGCTGTTAGCTGCATATCAGGCATCGGAATATGGGGGTTCGATATCTTCCATAATTCTAGGGATTCCAGGCACGCCAGCTGCTGCGGCAACAGTCTTGGACGGTTATACATTAGCTAAGAATGAATCTCCGGGTAAAGCGATTAGTTATTCTCTAGTGGCAAGTACGATCGGGGGACTGTTCGGCGGTTTAGTTCTGATATTCTTATCTCAACCGCTGGCAGCCTTCGCGCTGAACTTATCTGACCCCGAGTTTTTCTTAATTTGTATTATCGGTGTATTTGCTGTAGGTATGTTGAGCACGAAGGATAAGACAAAGAGTTTAATATCGGTCATCATCGGTTTAATACTGGGCTCAATTGGTATGGATCTGTTCACAGGTAAAATGAGGTTTACCTTGGGTCGCCCGGAGTTGACTGATGGTATTAATATCGTAGCGTTGATGATCGGTGTGTTCGCTATTTCTGAGATATTGATGATGCTTGAGGAAGGTCCGAACAAGAGGCATTTCTTTGATAAGAAGAATCTGAAGGGCGGGCTAACCTGGAAGGAATTTAATTGAGTAAAGAAACCGATTACAATTGGATCTGTCATCGGATCGGTAGTAGGTATCTTCCCGGGTTTAGGGGTTGCCGCGTCATCTTGGTTTAGTTACATGGCTGCGAAGAAATTTTCCAAACATAAAGAAACGTTCGGTAAGGGCAATCCAGAAGGGATTGCAGGACCGGAATCCGCTAACAATGCAACGGTGGGAGGAGCGCTTGTGCCGCTGTTATCACTTGGTATCCCGGGTTCGCCGGCCATTGCCGTTGTCATGGGTGCTTTTATCATTCATGGTATACAGCCAGGTCCCTTGGTGTTTACGAACGAGAAGACGTTAGTCTATGGTATCTTTTACGGGTTTATCCTGACAACAGTTGCAATGTATATCATGGGCAGATTGTTGACGCCTCTATTCGTTAAGACGATTCTTGTTCCTTACTCCTATCTTATACCTGTGATTTTGCTGCTCTTAATTGTTGGGATCTACTCTTCTAAGCAATTAATGTTTGAAATTGTACTTGCTTTAATATTAGGGGTTATCTGTTACTTTCTGAAGAAACTGGACTTTTCTTTACCGTCGATTGTGCTTGCGTTTGTACTAGGTCCCATTATGGAAGAAAGTCTGCGCCGTTCGCTCAGTCTTTCTCAAGGAAGTTATTCTATATTCTTTACGCGGACCTATTCAATTATATTATTAATCATTATTGTTGTAATGATCCTTGCACCGTTACTCAAGAAGCTTACTAAAGCGAAGCAAAGCGCGTAATGTGGCGGGATTTTACAAATAAAAAAATGGTAATGGGGGAATTGGAGTATGAAAATGAAATGGTCAACAGTTTGGGTCGTGCTAATGGCATTTGCACTCATTATTGCAGGGTGTTCAGGTTCAGGCGGTAATGCACCAGACAACAGTTCGAACACCAGCGGTGAAGCTACCCAAACTCCGAATGAAGAAACAGCCGGAGAAGATTACAGTGATTACCCGAATAAGCCGATTACTTGGATTGTTGCTTATCCAGCAGGCGGAGCGCCGGATCTTCCAGCTCGTACAATTCAACCGTTTGTTGAGAAGTACTTGCCTAACAATGGTAAACTTACAATCGTGAACAAAGGCGGAAGCGGTGGAACCATTGGGATGACTGAAGTGTTCAAGGCCAAGCCAGATGGATACACCATTGGTACGTCGGCGGCTGCAGCGATTACAATTCTCCCGCAATTAGGAAATGCACCGTACAAATCCGATGAGTTGGAGCCATTAGTAAACTATGTTAAAGCAGCCCAGTTCCTAGTTGTTCCTGCCGATGCGCCGTATAATACCTTCGAGGAATGGCTTGCTTATGCTCAGGAAAATCCAGATGATTTCACCTATGGTATTGCTGGAACTGCGAATGCTCAGCACATTGCCTTTGAGAACTTCGCTGATAAAGCAGACGTCAAAGCTAGGGCTATTACTTATAAAGGCGAGAATGAAGTGTTGACAAACGTATTGGGCAGTCAAATTAAGGGCGGTATATTGAATCACGCTTTGATCTATGATCATGTTAAAGCAGGTTCTCTTAAACCGATTGTGAATATTACAGGTGTAAAACCAGAATACTTGAAAGATATCCCTACGTTTAAAGAAGCAGGCTATGATGTGGAAGCGAACTTCTTTAACGGTATCTTCGTACCTCAAGGTACACCGGATGAACTAAAAACGATTCTGCAGGATGCATTCAAGAAAGCGTTGGAAGATCCAGAATTACAAGCTAAATTTGAGCAATTACAATTGATTCCTAGCTTCCTTGGGCCAGATGAGTTTAAACAAGAAATTGATAAAGATACCGAAATTAACCGTGCAACATTAGAAATGATGGGTCTGCTTAAGTAATACGGCGGATTCACAGTGAGGCCAGCCTGATCGAATGGTCAGGCTGGCTAATTAAAAAAGTATAAATGTTATAACAATAGACCATTTCGATGAACGGCCTTGAGTATAAGGCAGCGTTAACATACGAACAAAGTGCGGAAAGGATGTGTACCATGTCGAGACATGAACAACCTAATATTCTGGTATTGATGACAGATGAACAATCCCCCCAATTTTCAGAAGTGTACGGACATCCCTTTGTAAAAACACCTACTATGCAGAAACTGGCTGAGACAGGTGTAGTCTTCGATCAGGCTTACACGGACTGCCCTTTATGTGCGCCTACACGTGCTTCATTCATGACCGGTCTTCAGGTTCATCGCCATGAAGTGTGGGACAATGGTGTGCCATTGCGAAGTGATATTCCTACGTTTGCACATATATTGACAGATGCAGGGTACCAAAGTGTTCTATCTGGAAAAATGCATTTTGTAGGTCCAGATCAGCTGCATGGTTTTGAGAAACGACTAACCCCCGATTGTAATTACCCGGGTATCGTAGCGCAGGATTGGGATAAAAGCTGCACACCGTTTCCGGGTGCGGGTACAGGGATAAGGCTTCATGAAGCAGGTCCTCAAGAGACATCTGTGCTGAAGTCATTTGACGATGAGGTTGAGAAGCAATCGGCTGCTTTCTTACAAGAATACGCCGAAGGAAATCAGGATAGACCTTTTGCTTTAGTGTCATCGTTTATAGCACCTCATTTTCCGTTAACGCCATCTCCAGAGTTCTATGACATGTATAAAGATATTGTGGACATGCCAGAGCCGCGGCCTGATGATGCTAGTCCGGATCATCCTGCCATTGAACGGCTGCGTAAATTTTTTAATTTCGGGGATGTTGATCATGAAACATTATTGCGGGCTCGTGCGGCCTGTCTTGCTTTAATTACGGAGACGGATGCTAGGATTGGCAGGTTGTTGGCATTACTCAATCAGCTGGATCTATCACGCCCTACCGTTATCATCTTCTTGTCTGACCATGGAGATATGATGGGTGAACATGACCTATGGTGGAAATCAACCTTCTATGAAGAATCCGTTAGAATTCCGCTCATTTTCTCATGTACAGACCCGACTTGGTTTAAGCCCCATCGTCAATCGACGCCAGTTACGTTAGTAGATGTTACTCGGACGATTATAGGTCTGTCTGGTACCGATTTCGATACAAGTGATTTGGACGGAATGGATTTAACTCCAATTCTGCAAGGCCGCGCTGCTGGCGACCCAGATCGTATGATTACGAGTCAATATCATGCGCATGGGACAGGACGTTCTATGGCGATGGTACGCCAAGGCAAGTATAAGCTGAATGTTGTGCTGGGTGAACCGTATCAACTCTTTAATCTGGAAGACGATCCGCATGAATGGTATGACCTGAGTCAGGAACCTGCTATGCGCGAGGTGTGTGAGGCGCTTTTGCCGCACGCCACCAAGGGTTGGCCGTCGGACATTGAAGACACTATCAAAATCAGCCTAAAGAAACGCAAACTGATCAATGAAGCGGATCAGAAAAACAACCTTTCAGTGGATGATTTGTGGATTGATGTTGGTGCTGATCGAGGTTGGGATTGGGATACCATTAAAGCGGAATAATAAAAAGCATCAGCATTAAAACAATGAGAATATAGCGATAGTTGAGTGGAGTAGACCATTTTAACAGAAAGAGAGGGCTTAGTGTGACATCAACAGAATTACAAGCAAGCATAGGAACAGTAGGTCTAATTGGCGTAGGTACGATGGGTAAGTGTATGTTAGATCGACTAGTAAAGAACGGATACGAGGTTGCGGCTTATGATGCTTTCCCAGCCGCACAAGCGTACG
>CAYUSG010000046.1:0-12504 GCA_964447355.1 uncultured Paenibacillaceae bacterium | reverse complement strand
GTGTAACACCGCTCATTGCAGGATTTGTACAAATGATTAATGAGAATGCGAAAGGAAAAGGACTTGGCAAGCAAGATACCAGCTCCATTTCGAAAGTATTCCAAGAGCATTTCCAACCTTTTAAAGAGCAGTAATGACAGCATGACATAGCTTAAAAACAAGAAATCTAAAATGAATCCATTTCATAATTAGCAAAACAGCTCGCCTTATCACAATATATAGTTGTATCTTTAAATATATATTCAATATATTGTGGTGGATGTTGCTTCGTAGCGCATTATGGAAATTGATTCAGTATGTCAAAGGTTTCTTGTTTTTTTTATGAAAAATTGATAAACAACTACCATTTTAAGGGATATTTATACAGTGGTCACTCTGTTGACGCTTACAGGCTTTGGTCGTATACTAAGTAATCGAAATCAACTATAACGGAGAACAAGGGAGAGGGAAAACGTATGAATTCATCGCCAGAATTGACCAGCACAATAGGCACCGTAGGATTGATTGGCGTAGGTACGATGGGAAAATGTATGTTAGATCGCTTAGTCAAGAACGGATACGAGGTTGCGGCTTATGATGCTTTCCCAGCCGCACAAGCGTACGCCAAGGAGAACGGAGCCATCATCGCATCAAGTCCGTATGACTTGGCAAGTAAAGCTAAGCTGATCATCATGTCACTGCCGGCAGCAAAGCACATCATGGAAGTGATTAGCGGTGAGAATGGGTTACTGGAAGCTTTAACATCTGATCACGTGGTTGTAGACACGAGTACAGTAAGCCCTGCGACTTCACAGCAAGGTGCTGAACTCATAGCACCAAAAGGCGCAAGCTATGTAGATACCTCCATTTTGGGAAGACCTAGCGCAGTTGGGAATTGGCTGCTTCCTGCAGGCGGCAGTGAAGAAGCGATAGCTTTCGCCACCCCAGCATTATCAACGTTTGCTAAGCAAGTCATCCGCGTTGGGGACGTTGGAGCAGGTAACGCGCTGAAATTATTAAACCAACTGATGTTCTCTGTCATTAACGGTGTCAGCGCCGAGGTGATGGCATTAACGGAAGCAGTAGGAATTGATAAGAAAGCATTTTATGATGTTGTGGCGAATAGTGATGCTGCAACGGTCAGCGGCTTGTTCAAAGAAACCGCAAGAAGAATTGTATCAGAAGAGTATGACAATCCAACGTTTACGGTTGAGTTGTTATGCAAGGATGCGGACCTGGGCATTCAAATGGCGAAGGAAGCGGGTGTAACACCGCTCATTGCAGGATTTGTACAAATGATTAATGAGAATGCGAAAGGGAAAGGACTTGGAAAGCAAGATACGAGCTCCATTTCGAAAGTATTCCAAGAGCATTTCCAAAAATGGAATTAAGACTATAATTATCCGCAGGTTAAAAAATGCAATAAATATATAGACAAATGAAACGCGATCATTTAAGATGATGTTAACCATACTTTGTTATGACATTATATCAAATGAAGCATGGTTATAACATTTCAAGAATTGAACTCGTTATACCGTAGGAAATGGGGAATTTGGGAGTGAAATCAGGTCAAAAATTAGATCCCAACAGTCCTTTACCATTGCATCATCAACTTAGGGAAACGCTAAGGTATGAATTGTTGAATGGCGATTTGGTGGATGCGAATGGAAAGATTCCTACAGAAGCCGAAATTTGCAAACATTACGGAGTGAGCAGAATTACTGTCCGTAATGCCATTCAGAGTTTGGTGGATGAAGGGCTGTTAACTCGTGAAAGAGGAAGAGGGACATTTTTAAGATCCAACAAGGTTGTGAGTTGGATTGGACAACTTATGGGATTTGCAGAAGCGATTGAAAAAGCGGGCTTCAAGCCAGGATCGGAAGTGATCTCCCATGGTTTAACGACTACATTCCCAAGACGCGTTAAGAACAATCTAAGAATCGACACCATATGGGAACTAAAACGGCTAAGATTTGCCAATGAACAAGCTATAGCCATTGAACACAATTATCATCCTCCTGAAATCGGCCTTGAGTTAGCCAAGCAGAATTTGCAATCCGTATTAATATATAAGTTTATTGAGGAGACACTAGGTATAATTCTCAGTGAAGGGGATCAATATATTAGTGCGGTAAATGCTGGCGAGGAAGAGGCAAGAATCTTGGGTGTGATGCCTGGACAAGCATTGCTGCAAATTGAAAGGGTATCTTACTCGCTGGATCAGAAGCCCGTAGAGTATCTTAGGGCGATCTATCGGCCAGATTATTTTCAATACTCGGTCAAACTGTCCCGAAACAGACCTGTCAAATGAATTACAGTGATCGGCGCCTATGCTTGGAATTAAGAAGGTTAGCCTTCTTTAATTCATAGATAAAACCAATTTCATAAAAGATGTATCCGTATGAAGTTGGTCCTGCAACTTAGATTTCAATAAATGAAAGGGGTTACGAACATGGAAAAAATCACAAGAAGACAGTTTATTGGAAAGACATTAAAGTATGGTGCTGGTGTGACATTGCTTACTATGGGAGGTTTGTCCCTAGCTGGTTGTGGAACGGATACGAATACAAATACGAATAACGGCGGCAATGCTAAGGGGAAATCGCCGAAATACGTTGTTAAATTAGCCTTGATTGATCCAGAAGGCCATCCTCACGTAACGACATCTCAAGAATATGCGAAGCTTGTCTCAGAAAAAACAAACGGTGCAGTTGAAGTTCAAGTTTATTCCTCTGCGCAATTAGGGCAAGCTGGTGACTTGTTGAAAGGTATGCAGCAAGGAACCATTGAAGCGTTCTTCGGTGCAGTGACATGGTTAGGTTCTTACATGCCTGATTTCTATCTGCCAGGAACATTATATCTATTCAAAGATCAAAAACACTGTCGAGAAGTGCATTTGAGCGATGCCTACAACAAATTGTCTGAGGAAGTGGCAAGCAAGCATGGTATCCGTGTAGCTTCCATGGCTTACGACAGAGGTCCGCGTCATCTAATGTGTACAAAACCAGTTAAATCACTTGAAGATTTCCAAGGCTTAAAAGTTCGTGTTCCGCCTCAAAACAGCTGGGTTATGAACTTTGAATTAGCAGGTGCGGCTCCGCATCCAATGCCGTTATCCGAAACATTCACTGGCTTGCAGCAAGGTATGATTGATGCGACAGAACAAGCGTCCAACTGGTTGTATTTCAACAAGTACTACACCATTGCTAACAACTTAACGCTTTCTTACCATAACTACGAGCAAGGCGGACTATTCTTCTCAGAAAGAATCTTCTCTGCTTATCCACAAGACATCCAGAAGATCTTACTTGAGACAGCAGAAGAGGTAGCTCAAGGCCATAATGATGCAATGGAAAAAGATATCGTTGATTCAGAAGCAAAGATGAAAGAAGAGAACGTTGTATTCCATCAAGTTAATGTCAAAGAGTGGGATGCACACTTTAAAGAGCTTATCCCTCAACTGTCTAAAGAATTAGGGTACTCGGAGTCTCTTGTTAACAGTATATTAAAATCCTAGTTTGAGGTGGTTACACAAATGGATACCCCTAACGCACAACGATTTACGCTGCTTGACTATGTGATGGCATTATTAATGGGACTATTGATCGTTGTGGTTTTTGTTCCCATTGTCCTTCGCGGGTTGTTCGGAATTTTAATGCCTTGGCCCGATGAAATGGCCAGATTATTGATGATCTGGATGGTGTACATGGGTTTGGCAGCATGTTATCGGGTCGGGGCTCATATCGAAATCGATATAGTGTATATGTATATGCCTAAACCGATCCAAAAAGGGTTGGATCTATTAAAAGATCTAATTTACCTAGCTATTAACGCTTTGATCATCAAACACAGTTTTGAGCTGACGATTCAAGCTTGGCCGATTGCATTACCTGCAACGAACTTGCCGAACGGTTTAATGCCGCTGTCCTTATTGCTCGGCTCCATTATTCTAGTGGTTTATGTGATCAAGCATATGATCTCCACCTTTCGTTCGGAAGACAATTCGATCAGACCTCAAGCTTAATTCAGAAACGGAGGACCCATTTTGGAAATCGCAATTCTTGTTGGCATTCTCTTCTTATTAATTGCGCTGCGCATTCCTGTTGCCATCTCATTATTGGTAGCAAGTTTAGCGGTCATTATATTTAGAGGAAATCCGCCAACAATCATCATGAGTCAAGTATTATCGTCTTCGTTAGATTCGTTTCCACTCTTGGCGATCCCTTTATTTACATTGGCAGCTACGTTGTTGAATGAGTGTGGGGTTACACCTCACATCTTCAACTTCGCTTCCAAGATGTTAGGTCGCGTTAGAGGAGCGGTAGGATACGTTAACGTAAGTGCCGCTATTATCTTCTCTGGTATGTCAGGATCCGCTGTAGCAGAGGCTGCTGGATTAGGTCAAGTTCAGATCAAGTCCATGGTTGAAAAAGGCTACAGACCATCGTTTGCAGCTGCTCTAGCAGCAGCTTCAGCGACGATTGGTCCAATTATTCCGCCAAGCGTGCCTATGGTACTCTATGGCGTGCTGTCAGGGGCCTCAATCGGGGCATTATTCCTTGGTGGTGTTATACCAGGTTTAATTATGGGACTTGGGTTTATGCTGCTCGTGTTCCTTCAGAACAGGAAGATGAAACTCGAACGTCAAGCTGTTACGTTCAAAGATTTCCTGAAGTCTGCCGTAACCTCGTTCCCTGCCTTATTAGCACCGCTAATCATCTTGGGAGGAATCTGGGGCGGGATCTTCAGTCCTACTGAAGCCGCTGGTGTTGCCGTAGCCTACACGATATTCCTTGGTACAGTGGTTTATAAGAACTTAACTTGGAAGAAGTTTGTATTCGCATTAGTAGACAGCGCCATTATCAGTGCGTCCATTTTAGTCATTGTTGCAGCTGCGAATTTATATGGCTGGGTTGTTTCTATACTTCGTATTCCGCAGATTGTTCAAGAAGCAATGCAGAGTTTCACGACGGACCCGGTGGTCATGCTGCTTATTATTAACGTGATTCTGTTAATTGCAGGCTGCGTTATGGAAATGATCGCTATTATGTTAATCACGGTCCCAGTATTCCTGCCTGTACTAGTTTCGGTAGGTGTGGACCCTGTAGTCTTCGGGGTTATTATGGTGCTGAATCTGATGATTGGACTGCTAACGCCTCCGTTTGGACTGAATTTGTTCATCGTACAGAAGATTGCCAATGTTAAATTAACCACGTTGATTAAAGATGTTATGCCATTCTTGGCTGTATTATTAGTTATTCTGGTTCTGATGGTATTCTTCCCAGGGCTGATTACATTCCTGCCAGATTTATTGAGTTAATCCACTTTAATGTGTATAGAATGGTCAACATTAGTGAAGATTACAGAATAATGACATTTTAGCTGTAAAATTCAACACAGGAATCCATTAGGAAATGGATTTGAACAACTGAGATGATCATCGTTTGAAATGATAAAATGTTTTAGCAACCCTGAATAGAGGGTTGCTAAAACATTATTTCGTTCATGTGTATTAATGGCGTCATTTGCTAATTAGCAAATGATCGCATAGTTCCTATGCGCATGAGACATATAAATTTAGGAGGTCATAGTGATGGGAATCGGCAGTATCGGTATACCTGGATTGGTGCTCATATTGATTATTGCGTTAGTGTTATTTGGACCGAGTAAACTTCCTGAATTAGGCCGTGCATTCGGAACAACGTTGAAGGAGTTCAAAGAAGGCACTAGAAAAATGATAGATGATGAAGAGCAGGATCAGGATGACACGAAAGATAAGGATGCTAAACGCTTGAAGTAAGCACAGTTAGTAGGTGAATATGTGAATGAACGAGGAAGGAAAGTCCTACCTTGAGCATCTAGAAGAATTACGCAAGCGGATCATATGGATTCTGATTATTTTATGTATCGCGATGGTAGGCGGATTGTTGATGGCTGAACCCGTGATAACGTACTTGAAAGCTCAGCCCCCTGCCGCTGATATCGAATGGAACGTCTTCTCACCTTGGGATTCCATTCGGATTTACATGAATGTGGCGTTATTGTTCGGAGTGTTAATCACACTTCCATTTACAATGTATCAAATTTGGTCTTTTGTTAAACCGGGAATGACCCAAACTGAACAAAAAGCATCCATTTACTATATACCAGGTACTATTCTTCTGTTTGCTGTCGGGTTATCCTTCGCTTATTACGTTGTATTCCCGATGGCATTCTTTTTTACTTCGACCATCACTAAAAGTTTAAATTTCACAGAGACTTACGGGATATCACAATATTTCTCGTTTATGTTTAATATTCTGATTCCGGTTTCGATTCTGTTCGAGGTTCCGGTTGTTGTTATGTTCTTGACGAAAATCAGAGTGCTTAATCCGAAGATTTTACATAAATTTCGCCGATATGCGTACATTATCCTGGTGATTGTATCTACATTAATCACACCGCCGGATGCAATCTCGGCGATTATCGTAGCAATACCCTTGATCATTTTATACGAGTTTAGCGTTCTGCTGTCCCGTAACGTTTATAAGAAGCAGCTGGAAGCGCAGGAGTTGATGTCGGAATCCAGCGCTGAAACGTAAATCTTAAGTTAGCCCTATTGTTTCAAGTATAAAGATAAATAATGGAGAAAGGGATGAAACTATGAAGAAACTATCGTTTGAATATGGTAATGGATTAATGGAGGCTAATTTGCCTGATAACACAGATGTGTTTATTCCAGGTGAGACGATTCCTGATCCGCCACACATTCCAACAGAACAAGTCTATGAGAAAACATTAGAGTCCATTCGTAACCCAATAGGTATGGAGCCTTTAACTCAATTGGCTAAAAAGGGTTCTAAAGTAACGATTATTTTCCCTGACCGGGTCAAAGGCGGGGAGCATGAGACAGCGCACCGCAGAGTTTCAATTAAGATTGTACTGGATGAATTGTATAGTGTTGGCGTGGCCAAAGAAGATATTCTTCTCATCTGCTCCAACGGCCTTCACAGTAAAAATACCGAAAAAGAAATTCGCGGCGTCCTAGGTGAGGAATTATTCAATGCATTCTGGTTCAGCAACCAAATTATTAATCATGACAGTGAAGATTATGACAATTTAGTGGATCTTGGTACGACAAGACGCGGAGATCCCGTCATTATGAATAAATATGTATACGATAGTGATGTAGCTATCTTGATCGGTCATACACAAGGTAATCCGTATGGCGGATATTCCGGTGGGTACAAGCATTGTGCTACGGGTATTACACACTGGACTTCGATCGCTTCCCATCATGTGCCTAAAGTGATGCATCGCGAGGATTTTGTTCCGGTGAGCAACAAATCGTTAATGCGTACCAAGTTTGATGAAATTGGGGAGCATATGGAACAGCACATGGGCAAGAAGTTTTTCTGTTGTGATGCAGTATTGGATACAAAGTCCAGACAAATTGCCATCTATTCGGGCCACGCCAAAGAAATGCAGCCTCAAGCGTTTGCTACAGCTAACAAAAGAACATATGTTCCGTTCGCGGAGAAGAAATACGACGTGTTAGTGTTTGGTATGCCGCAATTTTTCCATTATGGCGATGGTATGGGAACGAATCCAATCATGTTGATGCAAGCACTTTCGGCTCAAATCATCCGTCATAAACGTGTGTTGAGCGATCGTTGCGTCATCATCTGCTCATCAACGTGTAATGGATATTTCAACGATGAGTTATGGCCGTACTTAAGAGAACTGTATGATGTGTTCCAAACAGGCGGCAGAAATACATTGCCGGATATGAACCGTCTTGGGGAATATTATGCACGGCATGAAGAATATATTAAAAAGTACCGTTTCGCGAACGCGTTCCATCCGTTCCATGGATTCTCCATGATGTCCTGCGGCCATCTTGCTGAGAAGAATACATCGGCGATTTATTTGGTCGGTGCTGAGCAACCGGGATTCGCTAGAGGCATGGGCTTAAAAACAAGAGCAACATTTGAAGAAGCTTTAGAAGATGCGAAGCGGAAATTTGTGGGGGATAACCCGAATATCCTAGCGCTGCCTAGAGCGTTCAAGACGGCTGCAGTTCATCTGACCATGAAAGATGAAGTGTATAACGACGTTCACAGTGACCATCATATGCACGGACATATGTAAACCTATATACTAAGGGGGAAGCTAGCATTCCCCCTTAGTATCTTGTTTTAACAACTATAAATCAAACAGGCAGGGTGATAACAATGCCATGGGCTAAATATGAACAGCTAAAGGCCATCTTATATGAGATGGGAAGTGTTGTTGTAGCCTTCTCTGGGGGCATTGACAGTACGTTGTTATTAAAAGCAGCGATTGATGCCTTAGGAGAAGACAAGGTGCTTGCGGTTACAGCTGATTCAGAGACGTATCCTTCAACTGAGCTGGCTGCGGCGAAAGAAATTGCTGCATACCTGAAGGTGAACCATCAGGTGCTTCAAACGTCTGAGCTGGCGATTCCTGGGTACTCCGAGAATACCAGCAACCGTTGTTATTTTTGCAAGAAAGGCCTGTTCACTGAAATCTTGCCCGTTATGGAGAAAGCAGGATTCCAGCAGGTGGTTTACGGCCTCATCGCCGATGATATGAGCGAGCACAGACCGGGCACGCAAGCAGCCAAGGAATTTGGGGTCAGAGGTCCGCTGCAAGAAGCAGGGTTGTATAAAGAAGATATACGTATCCTTGCCAAAGAGCTGGGTCTTCCTAATTGGAATAAGCCCTCATATGCATGCTTATCTTCAAGAGTAGCTTATGGGGAGAAAATAACGGTCGGGAAATTAACTCGAATTGAAAAGTCCGAAGCCTATATTCGCCAATTCGGCATTCCGCAGGTGCGGGTTAGAACGCATCAAGATATAGCCAGAATCGAAGTTGAAGAGCAATCATTTCCTATTTTATTAGATCATAAAGATGAAATTTGCGCTGCCTTGCAGCAATTCGGGTATCAATATGTTACGATCGATCTGGCAGGTTATAGAAGCGGAAGCATGAATAAAGTAATAGGTGGTTAACATTAATGAATTCATTCGAGGATCTTCAATTCAGTAAAGTAGATATTGCCCGTGAACAAAGAACGGGGCATCCTGAGGTGATTTTTGGCCAAGGTAAGACGGTGGAGCATGCGGTGAAAATTTTCCAAACCCTCGTTCAGATGCATGAACGAGCGATGGTTACGAGAGCAACGCCTGAGATGGCGGCAGCCATACAGGAGCTTTATCCTGATGCCCATTTCGATCCGGTTTCTAAATTGGTGACCTACGGTAAACGTAAGGATCGATTTCAAGGCAAGGTCTTGGTATTAAGTGCGGGAACCTCCGATATACCGATCGCAGAAGAAGCGGCCTTGACTGCAGAATGGCTGGGCTGTCATGTCGATAAGAAGTATGATGTGGGCGTAGCGGGAATAGACCGTTTATTAGCCTATCGTGATATGATTACACAGGCTAGTGTGATTATTGTAGTAGCAGGTATGGAGGGAGCCTTGGCGAGTGTGGTTGGCGGTATGGTTCGGCGTCCGGTCATTGCGGTCCCAACTTCCGTCGGTTATGGTGCTCATTTTCAGGGGCTGACACCGCTGTTATCGATGCTCACTTCTTGCGCAGCTGGCATTTCTGTTGTCAATATCGATAACGGATTTGGCGCTGGGTATAATGCCGCTAATATTTTGCAGCTGGTCACGGAGGCTCAGAAAGCTTAGTCCAAGCTTAGTTAAGGTCATGCGGTAATACATCGATTATAATGATGTTGCCGATGGCGTTATTAATTTCATTACTACTACCGATTAGGGTTGTCTGCGGGCAGCTCCTTTCTTTTTTCTTGGGGTGTTGGAGGTCTTAACATTGGAAGGGTTTAATCTTCAGTTTTTATATGCCATTATGATTATTGGCTTAGGTTTTGTCCTGAAGCAAGTTCATGTATTAAAGGAGCGTGATGGTGAGGGTCTCTCCAGAATTGTATTTAATTTGACCTTGCCGTCTCTCATTATTGTTACATTTCAAGATCTAACCATAGACAGGTCGTTAATTCTTCTCATTATTAGCGGCCTTGTATATGGTGTTTTTTCAGCCGTTCTTGGGCTAGTGGTGTTCAGGAAACAGCCAAGACCTATTAAAGGGATGCTGGTGATGATGGTTCCGGGACTGAATATCGGGCTGTTTGCATACCCGCTCGTAGAAGGCATTTGGGGCAAAGAGGGCGTCAAATATTTTGGCATGCTTGACGTAGGGAACGCTTTTATCGTATTCGGGTTATGTTATTTCATCGGAAGTTATTATGCTTCTGAGGGTGCTAAATTGTCACTTAAGCATATTTCGACGAAAATGGTGAAGTCTATCCCGTTCATGACCTATGTGATCGTCTGTGCTGTGAATCTAGCAGGGCTGCATCTTCCGACTTTTTTTGTAGAAGCTTCGAACATCATTGCTATGGCGAATATGCCTATGGCCCTGCTGTTGCTGGGGATATATTTGAACTTTAACTTTGATCGCGACAACACCTTACTCATTATGAAATTTTTAGCGTTGCGATATGGGACAGGCCTTGCGGTTGGGCTGCTGCTCTTTATGGTGCTGCCGTTTGAGGCGATGTTCAAATACACCTTGTTAATCGGGCTGATCCTGCCGACCTCTATTTCTGCGATCCCTTATGCTGTTGAATTCGATTATAATCGTAAATTCGTTGGGACCGTGTCCAATTTATCCATCTTGATCAGCTTTTTCTTAGTGTGGCTGATGGGGAATATTATTCTATAAGGGCAGTATGTGCATTAATAGAATCAGCCGTATGTCTCATTTTCTATCTACTAGACTAGCGCACTAGCATTGTTCTCTATCATACATATGATAGTGTGTGCACCACATTTTAATAGTAGATAGGGGTTGATCTGTGTGAAGGTTAAGAAGCGTAAAGCCACACATCGTAAGGTGGTGCGTCTTCCGAGAAGTGCAGGTATGTCGAGGGAGCGTGTCATGTCGCTGTATCGAAGAGAGGTTAAGAAACTGCGCGCGAATCAGAAGCCTATTCAAATCAATCAAATTAATACAGTAATTGGAACAGACAGCAATTGGAACAACGCACAAGTGATTAACCGTAATCCGGCATGGATTGTATTGAACAATGCGAGTTATGTATGGAGTGCTCGTGATCTGAATAGCGATAATGCCATCATTTCCAGAAGATTTCGCTTGAATCCGAATCGTCCTATCTTGAGAGGCAGATTGACCCTTTCCGTTGACAATTACGCTGTTGTTCTTATTAATGGTAACATTGTGCGGTTTGACGCGCCTCAGAACACGCCATCCTTCTTTATGCAAGGCCGAACGTTCAATATTCGCCGCTTCTTAAGAAGAGGTGCGAATGATATTGTCATCGTTGCCTTTAATTTTGGCGGACCGCGAAGCCAGGCTAACCCAGCCGGTGTTGCGGCAAGATTGAATATTCGTTTAGGCGAACTGCAATAAGAAGCAACAAACTGATTTAGCCTGCCTTGTCTTGGAGTGCACTCAAATACGCAGCCAAATATTTGCAAGAAGGGAATTGTCCTTAGGCACTTCCCTTTTAATAATGCAGGAATTAAAAGATATCATGGGCTAACAAAACTAAACATGGTGGATTGTTTTCCGAGCGAATATTATTTCTTTACAGTTCTTCCGTTTTGTCTAAGTCTAGTTTTAATAGGTCGTGTGTATTTCTTCCATCTGCTTAAACGACGTCTTGTAATTATCGAGATAACTGTACTAGGTGGTTGTGAAAATTTGTTTGTTGGATTTGTTGCAGTTATCCTGTTTACCAAGAACGTTTCAGGGTAATACCATTTGCCGAACTCGGGCTCTTTTTGTATTCCAATTTGGATGAACGCATTATCATGAGTATCGTAAATAATAAGTTCTGGTTGCAAACCATTCGTACCAGTAGGAACATATTTAATAACTAGGGAGCCGTTAGCCAATAATCTAGGCAAATAATAAAAATGTAGAACTTTATCGCGCATCGGGCTCAAATTTACGCCCAATCGCCTTATTGCATGTTTGTCTAAGGTGCCGTTCTTTATGTTATTCCAACCACGCATCCCTTTATATTCTTTTCTCCTTGCGAAGCTCATTCGAGGCTGCTGCGCGGCGGTTTTTTCGATAGCCAACAAGTGGCAAAACTTATCTAGGTCAAACTTAAGTATTATTATTTCCCCATTATCTAACATAAATTCAAATTTGTAAGGATACAAATGCTGTTCATAAAGTTCCCGAAGAACTGGTAAATCGACATCAGCAAAGTTTGGTTTTGATGTTAGTGCGAGTAACGCATTTAAATTGAGCATCGTCCGTTCTTCTCCTCAATAAAAAAAGCTCTGATGACGTTTTCTCATCAGAGCGCTAACTTTGTTGTGATGGTGGCAAACTGTGGGTAAACAAGGTATTTGTGAGACCCCCCCGTGGGGTACCGGACGCCACCAGTATCCAGCTCGCAAATGCGACTTGTTATAGAGTATTTCTTTGTTGCCCATTAAATGATACATGTAAT
>CAYUSG010000045.1:0-24327 GCA_964447355.1 uncultured Paenibacillaceae bacterium | reverse complement strand
CCGATGGTACTTGAACCGCAGGGTTCTGGGAGAGTAGGACGTTGCCAAGCAATAATATAAAAGGACCTTCTTGGATACTTCCAAGAAGGTCCTTTTATATTTGCGATGCACGAACTAACCGTTCAATAACTACATGTGCTTACAATCTTATGACTTAGCTTTATCATCGTCATATTGAAGTGAACTGGTTTCAAAAGCTTTTATTTTCTCAAATGTAACGCTTGCTTTCCAAGTATTTCTCTTCTACTAAGATGCCATAGGGATTGGATCACTTGCTGCAAACGCCAAACGCTGTGCCCCAGCATCCGAACCACTACTCCGTCATTGGCCGTTCTACTGCATCCTATCAAAAGATCGGTCTGTTCTTGGGTGAACAGTCGAATGCTCTGAAACAATGATTTTTCGATATGTGGGGCTATGAGCCAGAATACACCCATATGGGTGTAATGTTCAAAAGCACTTAGAGAATTGGGTTGATGAATATGGGGGTTGAAATAATGATGCTCCCAAGCTTCTAATTGATGGTCTCGATAAATATTAAGCTTTAAGGAAATCGTATCATAATCGAAACATTCATCTCGATGCATGCGACCGGGAGTCAGAATATCTCCGTACATTAAGGTTGCTGAGGGCTCCATAGTCACCTGGGTTACTTGTGTAAATCTTGATTGTTTATACGGGACAAGAGGATCTGGAAAATATTGCAACACAGCTTGATCTTCAAGATGAAAATATTGAAACAATTGACTGCCTTTGTTAGGGCTTGGATGAATCTTGGTTGAAGACTGGTTGGTTAACATCACTTTACTTTTTGGTTTCAAGTTCCACTGCATATCATACAAGTCTCCATCCATTATGCCAGGAGAGGCATCCATCATGTAGACCATTAATTCATCGTCAACGGTAAAGGTTTTACTGATTTTTAATGGGGCTGTGTGATATCTTTGGTCCAGTATGGTTCTATTTCGTTTGTTTACAAATGTGCCTTGAAGAAACGAGGTTTGCATACCAGGTTGCATTGACCCAGATTTAACCTGTGTCTGATGGTCATGATGCGTGTCGTGAAGCGTGATCATAATGATACCGAGAAGGGAGAAGGATCACCGTCTGTATGAGGTTTGGCTTGAGTAGCTGCGCCGTGGTATTTCAATAAGTGATGTTGATCTTTGATCCATTTCACAATCTCATCTAGTCCCTCTCCAGATTTAAGATTACTGAATACATAAGGTCGGTCACCCCTGGCACGTTCGGTATCTTCGCGCATCACATCTAAACTGGCGCCTACGTATGGAGCCAAGTCGGTCTTATTCACACATAGGAAATCAGAACGCGTGATTCCTGGTCCACCCTTGCGAGGAAGTTTCTCCCCTTGCGCGACATCAATAATATAGATGAAGCGATCGACCAGTTCTGGGCTGAAAGCTGCGGCTAAATTGTCCCCGCCACTTTCAATAAATATAAGATCAAGGTCTGGGAATCGCTCCATGAGCTCATCCACTGCTTCGAAATTCATGGAAGCATCCTCACGTATAGCGGTATGGGGGCATCCCCCTGTTTCTACGCCAATAATGCGGTCCTCTGGTAATGCCGAGGCACGAACTAGAATTTGCGCATCTTCTTTCGTGTAAATATCATTTGTGATAACCCCCATGTTATAAGTATCCCGCATCCGTTTTGCTAGTTGTTCAACTAAAGCTGTTTTGCCTGAGCCGACAGGACCGCCAATGCCAATACGAATGGGGCGTGTTAATGTTGTTACGTTTACTGGCGTTTCCCAAGGTTCGTGGTGATGATTTCCGTTGTTACACATATACAAACACTCCTTTGAATTAAAAGCTATAATGGGCTGAGATAGATAATCAGAACAGGCGTTCTGCTTCGTGTTAGAATAAGTTGTTTGAAATCGATCAAATATGAGCTAAGACATAAATAACCGGGAGTATAACGTTTCATGATTCATAGCCCGAATCTCTTGTGCGACGGCAAAAGAAAACAACTGCTCTGGAGGAAATTCGGCGACTTTGCGCCATTCTTCTTCGATGATGGGGATCATGCTTCTTATCAAAATTTGTCCTTCAGTCTGTCCCAAGGACATCAGTCTAAGTGCGCTATTCGTTAAGGTGACGATGTTGTTATACATATAACCTGTGACCGTATCCTGACACTGAATACCAAGTTGATAAGAGATCCACGTATGGATTGTAGGGAGTGTGCCGACTCCGCGTTCTTTCATAGCAGCTTCGAAGGCTTCAAATTCGAGCCATGGATATAACGACTTGGCTAATGCAAATAATCGTTTCCCCATTTTCTGGACGCCTTGGCGGGACTCCTTCGCAGTTCGCTGCACATGAAGAACCTGGTCATAATTCCAAAACGTCATTTCATCATGCTCAACTAATGACTGGTATAATCCTCTGATGGCAAGCCCTTCTAGAGGGATTAGACTGCTTTGCAGCTGGCTTATAAGATAGGCCTTTAATTGGTTTAAGTTTGTAATTCTCCCTTCTTGTACATAGGTTTCTAATCCAAAGGAATGAGAGAAACCGCCAATGGGCAATGCGGAGTCAAGCATTTGAACATAATATAAGAATCTTGAATCCATGGACATAAGAAGCATCTCTCCTTTCCTTTAACATGATTCAAACCCTTTAGAACATAAAATAACGCTGAGCCATTGGAAGAACATCTGCAGGCTCACATGTGATAACCTCACCATCGACCTTTACCTCATAGGTTTCGGGATTGACTTCGATCTTCGGTGTTTGGTCATTCCGCTTCATATCTTTCTTTCCAATGCTTCGGCACCGTTTAACAGCTGTAATATGCTTCTTGAGCTCAAGCTTCTGATGTATGCCTTGTTCAATCGCAGCTTGTGATAAAAATGTAATCGATGTGTCTTGAACGGCCTTGCCAAAGGCCCCGAACATAGGACGTCCATGAACAGGCTGTGGTGTTGGAATAGAAGCGTTCGGGTCGCCCATCTGAGCATAGGCGATAAATCCTCCCTTTAGTATCAATTCGGGTTTAACCCCGAAAAATGCGGGCTTCCATAAGACGATGTCTGCCCATTTGCCCGGCTCTAATGAACCCACCATATGACTAACACCATGTGTAATGGCAGGATTAATGGTGTACTTAGCGATATAACGCTTGATTCGAAAATTATCGCCTGTACGATTAGTGTCCTCCGGCAGAGGTCCGAATTGTTTCTTGGATTTGTCGGCGGTTTGCCAAGTGCGAATAATGACTTCGCCAACTCGGCCCATGGCTTGGGAGTCTGAGCTTATAATGCTGAATACGCCGCGATCGTGCAGAATATCTTCAGCTGCAATGGTCTCAGGCCGTATCCTTGAATCTGCAAAAGCTACATCTTCTGGGATGGAACTGTCTAAATGGTGGCAAACCATCAGCATATCTAAATGCTCCTCTACGGTGTTGACAGTGAAAGGACGCGTTGGATTAGTGGACGAAGGAATGATGTATGATTCGCTGGCTGCTCGAATAATATCGGGGGCATGACCGCCGCCAGCACCTTCAGTATGATACGTATGGATTGTTCGTCCCTTGATGGCAGATAAGGTATCCTCAAGAAAACCTCCCTCATTCAAAGTATCTGTATGGATAGCAACTTGAATATCATATTCATCTGCAACACTCAGGCAATTATCAATTGCAGCAGGGGTAGTACCCCAATCCTCATGCAGCTTTAAGCCTATGGCGCCAGCTTCAATCTGTTCGCGTAACGGGTCAGGAAAAGCTGCATTTCCTTTCCCAAGGAAGCCTATATTCATCGGGAAGGCTTCAGCGGCCTGCAGCATACGATGGATGTTCCAAGCGCCAGGTGTACAAGTGGTTGCATTCGTGCCCGTAGCTGGACCTGTACCCCCACCAATCATTGTGGTTATGCCGGAAGCTAATGCGGTGTCAATTTGCTGAGGACATATAAAATGAATGTGAGAATCAATGCCGCCAGCAGTAGCGATTAACCCTTCACCAGCGATGACTTCTGTGCTAGCTCCTACTATTAATGAGTCGTATACACCGTCCATCGTATCGGGATTACCAGCTTTGCCAAGACCTACAATCCGTCCATCTCTCACCCCGATATCAGCCTTGAAGATACCTGTGTAATCAATAATTAGTGCGTTAGTAATGACTAGATCCAAAGCAAGCTCCTTCTCCCGTGTTGCTCTGCTAGACTGTCCCATGCCGTCTCGAATGACTTTACCCCCGCCAAACTTACATTCATCTCCATAGAAAGTGTAATCTTTCTCTACCACTGCCCATAAGTCTGTATCAGCCAGACGTACGGCGTCACCTGTTGTGGGTCCAAACATATCTGCGTATTGCTGCCTTGTCATTTTTGCCATGGACTGTTAAGCTCCCTTCCAAGTTTCAATGGTCTGCTTCAATTGCTCAGTTGGTGGTTTGGGTTCTAATGGGCCTGAAGTGAGTCCGCTAAAGCCATAGATGTGTTTGTTTCCGCCGAATTCGACCAGTTCAATCGGCTTTTCTTCGCCCGGTTCGAATCTCACCGCTGTTCCTGCTGGAATATTCAGACGTTTGCCGAACGCATCAACTCGATCAAATTCGAGGGATTTGTTGACTTCATAGAAATGAAAATGGGATCCTACTTGAATGGGACGATCGCCTTTATGGATGACGATCACTTGAACGGTCACGCGTCCGGAATTGATTTCGATTTCGCCGGGTAATGTTCTATATTCACCGGGTGTCATGGCATCCTTCCTTTCTATTGAAATTTATCGAATAGGTTCATGAATGGTCACTAATTTGGTTCCATCAGGGAAGGTCGCTTCCACCTGAACTTCAGTAATCATAGCTTCTACACCCTCCATTACATCTTCTGCAGTTAGAATTTTACCGCCGTAACTCATTAACTCGGCTACGCTCATACCGTCCCTTGCTTTCTCCATCACTTCTGCAGTTATGATCGATATCGCTTCAGGATAATTTAACTTTAAGCCTCTCTGTTGGCGTTTGCGTGCTAGATCAGCGGCTACGGTAATGAGGAGCTTCTCCTTTTCGCGATCTGTGAAATGCATGACTTACCCTCCTGTCATTTGAATTTAATGTTATAATACCTCACTTAATACAGAGTAGTAAAGAATAAAATGTCAATAAACATGACATAAAATATGAAATTAACAATATATTTAAAGAAATAATTGTTAGAAATGTTGAGAAAATAAAATTTATGTAAGATATATTGACACAATAATAAAGCGAATCTATAATGTGAAAGACGAACATTGCAGTAGAGGGGAATGGTTAATGTTCGGATATAACCTATAAAGGAGTGGGAAAATGAAGAGAAGCTTGTGGAAATCTACAACGTTAGTGGGGTTAATGTTAGTTCTGTTGTTAGCTGGATGTTCAGCTAACACAGGTGCAAGTGGTAACGGAAACGGAAATCATGCTGGTGAGGGTGATGCATCAGCTACGGATGGCATTAAAGTCGGTATATTGCATTCCTTAAGCGGTACTATGGCGATTAGTGAAGTTTCTGTGAAGGATGCTGAAATGATGGCGATCGAAGAAATTAACGCATCGGGTGGGGTCCTTGGCAAACAGTTAATTCCTGTGATTGAGGATGGGGCTTCAGATTGGCCGACGTTTGCGGAGAAAGCTAGAAAGCTAATCTCTAGTGATGAAGTAGCTGCAGTATTCGGTGGGTGGACTTCTGCCAGCCGAAAGGCGATGCAGCCAGTGTTTGAAGAACTAAATGGATTGCTTTGGTATCCGGTTCAATACGAAGGGCTGGAGGCTTCTCCGAATATATTTTATACCGGGGCGACAACCAACCAGCAAATCGTTCCATCTGTGTCGTGGTTACTAGAGAACAGAGGTACAAAATTCTTCCTATTAGGTTCTGATTACGTGTTTCCACGTACAGCGAACAACATTATCAAAGCTCAGTTAGCAGCCGAAGGCGGGGAGATGGTTGGTGAAGAATATACTCCGCTTGGTCATACCGAATACAGCACTATTATTAATAAAATTAAAGCGGCGAAACCAGATGTTATATATAACACATTGAATGGTGACAGCAACGTAGCCTTTTTCAAACAATTGAAGGATGCTGGAATTTCTGCAGATGACATCACAACGTTATCTGTATCCGTAGCAGAAGAAGAAATTCGCGGGATTGGTGCTGACGTGCTTGAAGGACATCTTGCGGCTTGGAATTATTTCCAAACAACAGATACACCAGAGAATACCAAGTTCGTAGACAGCTATAAAGCCAAATACGGAGCTGATCGCGTAACCTCTGATCCTATTGAAGCAGGTTATATTGCAGTGTATTTGTGGGCGGCAGCGGTAGAAAAAGCAGGAACAACAGATGTAGATGCGGTTAGAGAAGCTGCTAAAGGAATTGAATTTAATGCGCCTGAAGGTACGGTAACGATCGATGGTGACAACCAGCATATTTATAAGAAAGTACTTATTGGTGAAGTCAATGCTGAGGGGATGTTCGACGTGCTTTACAGCACACCTGAGCCAGTCAAACCAGATCCATATTTGGATGGGTATGAATGGGCGAGCGGATTAAGCGAATAGCCAGGCACAGCGATCACTAGAAAATACTCCATCCATGGGAAGGTGAGGTCGTCTCGTAGAATGGCTTAACCTCTCCCGTGGATTAAAATTGAAATGAAAGGAGCATGAGTATGGAGCTGTTGCTGTCGCAATTATTTAACGGGATGAGTTTAAGTTCTATCTTGCTTCTCATCGCTCTCGGACTTGCGATCACGTTTGGCTTAATGAATGTAATCAATATGGCGCATGGCGAGTTGATTATGATAGGAGCTTATTCTGTATACGTCACCCAAAATATTTTTATGACAACCATGCCAGTATCGATGTTCGATTATTATTTTATCGTTGCTATTCCAATTTCTTTTATGGTTGCTGCACTGATCGGATACGTCATGGAGATTTCGTTTATTCGCTTCTTATACGGACGTCCATTGGACAGTTTGCTAGCGACGTGGGGGATGGGGATGATCTTGCAGCAGCTGGCCCGCAATATCTTCGGGGCTCCAAATGTCGCAGTGACTAGCCCGAGCTGGTTAGAGGGAGGGTGGGCCATTACGGCAGGGTTGATTCTGCCCTACAAGCGCTTGTTTATCATTGCACTTGTCGTTGTAACTTTGGTGTTGATGTACCTCTACATTTATAAATCTGCATCCGGCAGAAAGATGAGAGCGGTTATGCAGAATCGTGAAATGGCAGGATGCTTGGGTATCTCCACAAGGAGAGTAGACGGGATGACGTTTGCTATTGGCTCAGGGATTGCAGGTATTGCCGGCTGTGCGCTTACGATGATGGGACCGATTGGTCCTTCATTAGGTACTTACTATATTGTTGATGCTTTTATGGTCGTCGTTCTCGGCGGGGTAGGCAAGTTGATCGGTACTGTGGCTGGTGCTATGGGTATTGGTTTGACGGGAACATTCTTAGAAACGTGGACAAATGCTTCGATTGGTAAGGTCTTGGTATTCGCTGTGGTGGTTGCGTTCTTGCAATGGAGACCTAAAGGCTTCGTCGCGATGCGAACGCGTTCATTAGATGGATAGGGAGAGAAGGAAAAGGAGGTGGATTGATGCAGCATCTTATTTCGGTTGTACCTAAGAAATGGATAGTACTTGGTTATGTGTTAGCAACAGTGATACTGCTTTGTGCTCCTATTTTTTTGTCTGATTTTCGACTGAATGTGTTAGCCAAGTTTCTTGCGTTTTGCATTTTGGCGATCGGAATAGACTTGATTTGGGGTTATACAGGTATTCTAAGTTTGGGTCATGGTGTGTTTTTTGGTTTAGGTGCTTATTGTATGGCGATGTATTTGAAGCTTGAAGCGACAGAAGGGAAGCTGCCGGACTTTATGGGGTGGAGCGGGCTGAGTGAATTGCCTTGGTTCTGGCTGCCATTCCAGCACTTTGGGTTCGCTTTATTCGCTGCGGTAGGCATACCTGTGATATTAGCTCTGCTGCTTGGATTTGTTACGTTCCGCAATCGGATACGAGGGGTTTATTTCACCATTCTAACACAGGCTCTTGTGATCATTACGGTTACATTATTTGTAGGCCAGCAAGCTTTTACAGGAGGAACGAATGGAATTACAGGGTTTAGAACCATTCTTGGCTTTCCGTTAGCGAGCCCGGAAGTGAAGACGGCATTGTATATCGTAACGGCGTTAACGCTTCTGGCAGTTATTGCAGTTTGCCACGGGTTTGTCAAAACGCGCTTGGCAAGGGTGTTGAAGGCTATCCGTGATGGAGAGAATCGCGTGCGCTTTCTAGGGTTTGATCCAACCTATTATAAGATGTTTATCTTTGCTGTGTCGGCAAGTTTAGCTGGTTTAGCGGGTGTATTCTTCGTTCTGCATGTTGGCATCATTTCGCCGTCCATGATGGGGATCGTTCCTTCGATTGAGATGGTCCTCTGGGTTGCTATCGGTGGACGAGGTACTTTAATCGGGGCTGTGATAGGCGCACTTGTGATTAATTATGCTAAGACAGCCTTCAGTGAGGCTTACCCAGACGGATGGCTGTATTTCTTAGGTGGTTTATTCGTAGTGGTTGTTATTTTCCTCCCTAACGGGATTGTGGGTGTGTTGCGTAAAATTAAACCTTTCACAGGAAGGATGGTGATCCGCCTTGGCTGGAACAAAGGACTTCATACTGCGCTCCGAAAAAGTGACCGTTAGTTTTGATGGGTTCAAAGCGGTAAGTGATATGGAGATGGAAGTTAAAAAGGGAGAGCTTCGATTTCTAATCGGGCCTAACGGAGCGGGGAAGACAACGTTTCTGGATGTCATCTGTGGGAAAGTAAAACCCGAGTCGGGCAAGATTATCTTCTATGATGGAACAGATATCACAAAGCGTAAAGAGCATCAGATTGCTTCGCTGGGCATAGGACGTAAATTTCAGGCTCCTTCGATCTTTAACAGCTTGTCCGTTGTAGAAAATTTGGAGCTTGCAATGAAGCAGAAACGAGGCATTCTAAGCACATTGTTTGCAAAGTTAACAAGAGAAGACATGAATAGGCTGGAAGAGTCGTTATCGTTGATAGGCTTAACTCATAAATCGGCGTTTCGAGCTGGGAGCTTGTCGCATGGAGAGAAACAATGGCTGGAAATCGGGATGATGATCATTCAAGATCCTACATTGCTGCTGTTAGATGAACCTGTAGCTGGGATGACGGATAAGGAAACTGAGAAAACGGGCGAGATGCTTCAGGAGATCGTCAAGGAGCGAACCGTTGTTGTGGTTGAACATGATATGGATTTTGTAAGGCAGTTTTCAAGTAAGGTGACGGTCATGCATGAAGGCAGGCTTCTGTAAGAAGGTACTATGGATGAAGTGCAGCGCGATGCGCGTGTGGCCGAAGTTTATCTTGGACATAAGGCGGGATAATAATGTTGACAATGGAAAACGTTGAAGTAGGTTATGGTGAAAGTATCATCATTAGAGATGTGAGTATTCGCGTGAAACAAGGTCAAGTAGTCTGTTTAATGGGACGCAATGGGGTCGGGAAATCTACGCTGGTTAAAAGTTTAATGGGAATTCTGAAAACGAAAAAAGGAACTGTGACATATGGGGATCGAGACATTACACATGACTCTTCAGGCAAACGAGCCAAGCTTGGGATAGGTTATGTACCTCAAGGAAGAGAAATATTCGGGCAATTATCCGTTTATGACAATTTAATATTGGGACTAGAGGCAAGTCGAGAGAAGCATCCTCGCATTTCAGATACCGTATTGGAGCAGTTTCCGGTGCTTCGAGCGATGTTCAATCGTAAGGGTGGAGATTTGAGCGGGGGACAGCAACAACAGCTTGCTTTTGCGAGGGCGATGGTGTCCAATCCCGACTTGTTCATCTTAGATGAACCTACGGAGGGGATTCAGCCTTCCATAGTTCAAGATATTCAGAATGTGATCCGTTCGATTAAAGAGTCACAGACCTCGGTTCTGTTGGTAGAACAAAGTTTGGATTTTGTGAGAAGTGTGGGGGACTATTTCTATGTCATTCAAAAGGGTGTAGTTGCTGCTGAAGGTGAGATTTCTGAGCTCAGTGATGACGTCGTTCGAAGTTACCTTGTTGTATAGTTTCATTATGCTAGATATTGTAATATTTGTAACTCATTTTATCGCCTTTTTCATTATGGAGAAGGTGTTTTTTGTTGTGTGTCGAAAAAACGAACCTTCGGATGGAGTTTATGTAGAAATGTTCGTCTTTTTAGATTGACATGAGTGAGTTGTGACTGATAAACTGAAAAAAGATTGATATGCTGTATCAGCATGATTAATCTATTTTATCAAGTACCGTATAATTTTCAGGAATATGGCCTGAAGCGTTTCTACCCAAAAACCGTAAATTTTTGGACTACGGATCAATGCACATAAGCAATGTGATGAATGGATTGCTTTTTTTTCTGTTATTGTGTCATGATCCATATAGAAGTAGACAAAGTCCAGTCGGCATAGGCCTCCTATTCCCTGGATTTTTTTGCTCCTTTGGCGAAATTTGTTGTTTTCTGTATCACTTTGATGGTTGTGAATGATATATAGATAATGAAATGAAAGAAGGGTTACGATGTCTGTTCAAGTTGGCGTGATTATGGGAAGTACTTCCGACTGGGAAACGATGAAGCTGGCATGTGATGTGTTGGAAGCATTAAATATCCCATATGAGAAGAAGGTTGTTTCCGCTCACCGTACACCGGATTTAATGTTCGAATACGCTGAAAAGGCTAAGGAACGCGGGTTGAAAGTAATCATTGCTGGAGCAGGCGGCGCAGCTCATCTGCCCGGCATGGTAGCAGCTAAGACCGTACTGCCGGTTATCGGTGTGCCTGTGAAATCTTCAAATCTTAACGGACTGGATTCGTTGTTATCCATCGTGCAAATGCCCGGAGGTATCCCTGTAGCTACTGTAGCCATAGGGAATGCGGGTGCGACGAATGCAGGGTTGCTTGCAGCCCAAATGATTGGGGCTTTTGATGAAGAAGTGTATAAGCGAGTTGAGGCTCGTAGAGAGAGCATTAAACAGGCCGTTCTGGAAAGCAGTGAATCCTTATGAGCGGACAAGCTAAAGTGATTTTGCCTGGAAGCACGATCGGTGTGCTGGGCGGCGGTCAGCTAGGCCGCATGCTGGCACTGGATGGACGAGCGATGGGATATCGGTTCGTCACATTGGACCCGACAGAGGACGCACCTTGCGGACAGGTAGCAGACCAACACATTGTTGCTGCTTATAGTGATGCAGAGGCAGCCAGGCAGTTAGCTGAACTCTCCGATATCATTACTTACGAATTTGAGAATGTGGACGCTGATGTAGCAGCTATGCTGATGGAGAAATCCTATGTACCCCAAGGGAGTGAGCTGCTGTATACAACCCAGCACCGATTAAGAGAGAAACGGGCGATTGAAGCCGCAGGGGTTCAGGTCGCGCCTTATCGCGAAATTACCTCGCTTCAAGATTTGGAGCAGGCTGTGGCCGAATTTGGGGTGCCTTGTGTACTTAAAACGGCGACCGGCGGTTACGATGGTAAGGGTCAATGGGTGATCCGTGATAAATCGGAAATAACCGAGGCTTTTGAGGAGTTAAGCAAAGCCAAGACAGAGCTAGTGCTGGAACAATTTATCGCATTTGATAAAGAAATTTCTGTGATCGCAGCTAGAAGTCCAAAGGGCGAAGTTAAGACGTTCCCTGTAGCTGAGAATATTCACGTTAATAATATACTTCATATATCGATTGTACCTGCTAGGGTGGATGCAACTATCATCAAGAAAGCAGAAGCAATGGCTATTCAAATCGCCGAAGGTATGAATGTGGTTGGTTTGGTTGCCGTTGAGATGTTCCTTACTCAGGATGGTAATATCTACGTCAATGAATTGGCACCAAGACCGCATAACTCGGGTCACTATACGATGGAAGCTTGCAGAACATCACAATTCGAGCAGCATTTGCGTGCGGTATGTAATTTACCATTAGGATCTACTGAATTGTTAACCCCTGTGGTGATGGTGAATATCTTAGGCGAGCATGTTGATCCTTTATTGGATTGGATGAAGGATGCAGACCTTGCATTAGAACAGGCAGAGATGACGCTTAAAGTTCATTTATATGGTAAGAAGGAAGCAAAGCATAAACGGAAAATGGGTCATGTCAACTTGTTGACGGATGATGTTGAGAAAGCGTTGAGCTGGATCGAAGCATCACCGATTTGGAAGTAATTCAACCGAATCAATGATTGGCACTTAAAGTGCGGATTGGATCGATTCGGTGATTAAATATAAAAAAAATATATTTTCGGAGGTAACCACATGCTGGAACGTTACAGCCGCCCAGAAATGACGGCGATTTGGACGGAAGAGAACAAATTTAAAGCTTGGCTCGAGGTTGAACTATGCTCATGTGAGGCTTGGGCTGAACTTGGTATCATCCCGAAGGAAGATGTAAAGAAGCTTCGCGAGAATGCCAGCTTCAATATTGACCGCATTTATGAAATTGAGCAGGAGACGCGACATGACGTGATTGCATTTACACGTGCGGTGTCAGAAACCGTCGGCGACGAGAGAAAATGGGTGCATTACGGCTTAACTTCGACAGATGTGGTGGATACGGCTTTAGGTTACTTATTAAAACAAGCGAATGACATTTTAGAGCGCGATATTGTGAACTTCATTGAAATTCTTCGCAATAAGGCGAAGGAGCATAAAGATACGGTTATGATGGGGCGCACGCATGGTGTGCACGCAGAACCGACTACGTTTGGATTGAAATTAGCGCTGTGGTATGAAGAAATGAAGCGTAACTTGGAACGTTTCAAGCATGCTGCCGATGGCGTTCAATATGGCAAAATCTCTGGCGCGGTGGGAACCTATGCGAATATAGATCCATTCGTAGAGCAGTTTGTATGTGAGAAATTAGGAACGAAAGCAGCTCCGATTTCGACGCAAACGTTGCAGCGTGACCGTCACGCTGAATATATGGCGACCTTAGCTTTGATTGCCAGCTCGCTGGATAAATTCGCGACCGAAATTCGTGCGCTTCAGAAGAGTGAATTCCGTGAGGTCGAGGAGCCATTTGCGAAAGGGCAGAAAGGATCTTCTGCGATGCCTCACAAACGCAACCCTATCGGCTGTGAGAATATCTCGGGACTTTCTCGAGTGATTCGCGGTCATATGGTGACAGCGTACGAGAACATTCCATTATGGCATGAACGTGATATTTCACATTCCTCCGTTGAGCGTGTCATTCTGCCAGATGCAACCGTCCTGCTTAACTACATGCTGAATCGTTTCATGAATATTGTGAAGAACCTGACGGTATTCCCTGAGAATATGAAGCGTAACATTGAACGGACGTATGGCGTTCCTTTCTCGGGCCGCGTTATGACGAAATTAATCGATAAGGGATTGAGCCGCGAACAAGCTTACGATACGGTACAGCCAAAAGCGATGCAAGCTTGGAGCGAGCAAAGATCCTTCCGTGATATCGTTGAAAATGAGCCAGCGATCACTTCGTTATTATCGCTGGAAGAGATCGCGGATGCGTTCAATCCACAGTGGCACATTAAGCATGTGGATACGATTTTTACCCGTCTTGGTTTGAACGAGTAGGACTCTGATATAAAGGAATGAGACGATGAACGCTCAAGCAATTTCAACTGCGGTGGACATAGTACAAGCACCGCTGCTCTATAAAGGAAAGGTCAGGGAGTTATACGATTTAGGCGAGCATGTACTGATCGTAGTGACAGACCGAATCTCAGCTTTTGATTACGTGTTGGAGCCTGCTGTACCTGATAAGGGCAATGTCCTTAATGTGCTCAGCACGTTCTGGTTTGCACAGACGAAGCATTTAATGGATCATCATGTGATTCATACCGATATTGACCAGCTAAGTGACGTGATTCCAGCATCATATAAAGAGGTTATGAAAGACCGCATCATGGTCACACGCAAAGCGCAGCGTATTGATATTGAATGTGTGGTGCGCGGCTATATAACGGGCAACGGCTGGAGACAATATCAGGCAACAGGAGAAGTGAACGGTATTAAGCTTCCAGAAGGCTTACGCAAGAATCAGAAGCTTGAAGCGCCTATCTTTACACCAGCGGCTAAAAATGATGTGGGTCATGATGAGGATATTTCGATTGCTCAAATGACTAAACTAATAGGCAAAGAGTTAACGCAAGATTTGCAGGATAGGAGCTTGAAGCTGTACGCCTTCGCAAGAGACTATTGTGAACGCAACGGTATCGTGCTCGCGGATTGCAAATTTGAGTTTGGTATCGTAGATGGTAAGGTCATCTTAATTGATGAAATTTTCACACCGGACTCCTCAAGGTTCTGGGCACAAGAAAATTACCAGCTGGATATTGAAATAGATAGTATGGACAAGGAACCGGTACGCACGTATCTTGCGAATTCAGACTGGGATAAACAAAGTCAACCTGACCCATTGCCGCCGCATGTGGTAGAGGCTACATCGAATCGGTATAGGGACATTCTGAAACGCCTGCTCCAATAGCTTCAATAAGCTGCTCCGCAGAATATGATCTCGAATTAATATACATTGGTGTTCTAACAAACACGTAAATCAAATGAACGTTTAGGAGGATTTCAATCATGTTAAAGGCAACCGTTTATGTAACGATTAAACAGGGCGTATTAGATCCGCAAGGTGTTGCGGTACAAGGCGCTCTTCACTCCATGGGCTTCCAAGAGGCTAACCATGTACGTATTGGCAAATATATGGAGATTCAATTAGACACAAATGATCGCAATCAGGCAGAAGCGCGCGTTAAGGATATGTGCGAAAAACTGTTAGCCAACACCGTAATTGAAGACTACCGTTACGAATTAATCGAAGGGTAAGGAGGCTAAAACCTATGAATTTCGCAGTATTGGTATTTCCCGGATCTAACTGTGACATCGACTGCTATAAGGCGGTTGAGGAAACGTTGGGCGAGCCTGTGGACTATGTATGGCATACGGCAGACGACCTTTCCAAATATGATTGTATTATCGTACCAGGGGGATTCTCCTACGGTGACTATTTAAGATCAGGTGCGATCGCGCGTTTTGCACCTGTGATGAACGCTTTGGTTAAAGCTGCAGCAGAAGGAAAGTATATCCTAGGTATCTGTAATGGATTCCAGATTTTACTTGAGAGCGGCTTGCTGCCAGGGGCTATGCTTCGTAATAAAAGCCTGAAGTTCCGCTGCCATGCAGCGAATCTTCGTGTTGAGAATAACACGAATCCGTTCACGACGGATTACAAAGAAGGGGAAATCATTAACATCCCGATTGCACACGGAGAAGGTAACTATTATTGTGATGAAGCAACATTACAAGAGCTTCAAGCGAACAGACAAATCGTATTCCGTTATGCAGGCGATAATCCTAACGGATCGATCGATGATATCGCAGGCATCTGCAATCAAGCTGGAAACGTGCTTGGGATGATGCCGCATCCAGAGAGAGCAATCCACAAACTGCTTGGCTCAGAGGACGGCAAGCGGATGTTCACATCAATTTTAAGTGCTTGGAGGGAGAAACATGGCGCAGCAGTTACAGGCTAATGAACCAACAGCGGAACAAATTAAAGAGCAACAAATTTATAAACAAATGGGTGTAACCGATGCAGAATATGACTTGATCTGCGGATTCCTTGGACGCATCCCTAACTATACAGAAATCGGTGTGTTCAGCGTCATGTGGTCTGAGCACTGTTCTTACAAAAACTCTAAGCCGATCTTGAAGCGATTCCCGATCACAGGTGAGCGAGTGCTTATGGGACCTGGTGAAGGCGCAGGGATCGTCGATATTGGTGATAATCAAGCGGTTGTATTCAAAATCGAAAGCCACAATCACCCTTCAGCTATTGAGCCGTATCAAGGCGCAGCTACAGGTGTAGGCGGTATTATCCGTGATATTTTCTCAATGGGCGCTCGCCCAATCGCTTTATTGAATTCGCTTCGTTTCGGTCGTCTGACCAATGAGCGTGTCAAATATTTGTTCGAGCATGTTGTATCCGGTATTGCTGGGTATGGTAACTGTATTGGGATTCCTACCGTTGCAGGGGAAGTGATGTTCGACGAAAGCTACGAAGGCAACCCGCTCGTTAATGCAATGTGTGTAGGTCTGATCGATCATGACAAAATTCAAAGAGGTGTTGCTGAAGGGATCGGCAACCCCGTATTATACGTAGGGCCTCCTACAGGACGTGACGGCATTCATGGGGCAACGTTCGCTTCCGAGGAATTAACGGAAGAATCAGAAGCGAAGCGCCCAGCGGTACAAGTAGGCGATCCATTTATGGAGAAGCTAGTAATGGAAGCTTGTCTTGAATTGATTGATTCCGGTATCGTACTCGGTATTCAGGATATGGGTGCAGCGGGATTAACATGCTCCAGTGCTGAAATGGCTAGTAAAGCGGGTAACGGTATGGAGCTTTACTTGGACAAAGTGCCTCAGCGTGAACAAGGCATGACCGCTTACGAAATGATGTTGTCTGAATCACAAGAGCGTATGCTGTTCGTTGTTGAACCAGGTAAAGTCAGTCAAGCGGTTGAAATCTTCAAGCGTTGGGGATTGGATTGTACGGAGGTTGGGAAAGTTACGAATGACGGTCAATTACGTCTAATCCATCATGGACAAGAAGTAGCAACGATGCCTGTTAAAGCGCTAGTTGACGAATGTCCAGTCTATAACAAGCCTTCCCAAGTTCCAGCTTACTATGAGGCGAATGCGTCTGTCGACACTACTCGTTATGCTGAAGTGACTGATATTCAAGGCGCCTTGGAAAAGGTTCTAGCTTCACCTACGGTGGCAAGCAAAGAGTGGGTTTATAATCAATACGACTTCATGGTGCGTACGAATACTTTTGTACAACCGGGTTCAGATGCGGGTGTTGTCGGAGTTCCTGGAACTCGCAAAGCGTTAGCTATGACGACAGACTGTAACGGTCGCTATGTGTATCTTGATCCACAAGTGGGCGGCAGAATCGCAGTAAGTGAAGCAGCACGTAACATTGTCTGCTCCGGCGGTGAGCCTCTTGCGATTACAGATAACCTAAACTTCGGAAGCCCTGAGAAGCCTGATATCTTCTGGCAGCTTGAGCAAGCGGCTGAAGGGATCTCGGAAGCTTGTATTAAGCTTAATGCCCCCGTTATCGGCGGTAACGTAAGTTTATATAATGAAAATGCCAAAGGTGCAATTTATCCTACACCAGTTATTGGTATGGTTGGTTTGATCAAAGACGTAGATCACATTACAACTCAAGGCTTCAATAACGAAGGTGATGTGATTATCCTTCTAGGTGAAACCAAAGCAGAGCTTGGCGGAAGTGAGTTCCAATACGTTGTGCATGGCGTAACGGAGGGACGTCCTCCAGTGTTAGATCTCGATGTTGAGAAAACATTGCAAGATGCTGTGTTAAGCGCGATTAGAGAAGGCCTTGTAGCATCCGCTCATGACCTTGCTGAAGGCGGTCTTGCGGTTGCATTAGCAGAGTCCTGCATTAGCGGTGACAAAGGGGCTAACGTTCAAGTGTCATCCGAGCTAAGAAACGATATTGCATTATTCAGTGAAAGCCAATCTCGTATTCTACTATCTGCTGCACCTGAGAAAGCAGATGCATTGCAGCAGCAACTTCAACAAGCGGGCGTGCCATTCCAAGTGATCGGAAACGTTGGCGGCGAAACTTTAAATGTAACCATAAACGGAAAGCAAGTCATCAATTCTACAGTGTCTGATCTGCAAAAGATCTGGAAGGATGCGATCCCATGTCTAATGCAAAACTAAACACACAGCAGGCTCTATGGACAGGGCAGTATTACAATGAAGGGGTAACATCTGAGGCTGACGGCTTTTTCGATAAATTAAAAGAAGAATGTGGAGTCTTCGGGGTCTTCGGACATCCGGAGGCTTCCTCGCTTTCATATTACGGTCTTCATGCACTGCAGCACCGCGGTCAAGAAAGCTGCGGGATCTGTACGGCAGACGAGAACACCTTCGAATACCATCGCGGGATGGGCCTTGTGAAGGAAGTGTTCAACAATGACAATTTGCAAGGGTTAAGCGGTGTGAATGCCATTGGTCACGTTCGTTATTCCACAGCGGGTGAGAGCAAGCTGGCTAACGCTCAGCCATTAGTGTTCAAGTATCGCGAGGGTGACTTAGCGATCGCAACGAACGGTAACTTGGATAATGCGAAGGACATTCGTAAGGATTTGGAACGCCAAGGCTCTATCTTCCAAACAACCAGTGACACTGAGGTTATCGCACACTTAATCGCTCGCTCTCAGCATGATGACATCGTTGAAGCGGTGAAAGAAGCGCTTCAGAAGGTCATTGGGGCATTCGCCTTCTTGATCCTAACGAAGGATAAATTGATTGCTGCGCTGGATCGTAACGGATTGCGTCCGTTTATGATGGGTAAGCTTGGCGATGCTTATTTATTCGCTTCGGAGACGTGTGCATTTGATGCGGTGGGCGGCGAATATATTCGCGATGTGAAGCCGGGTGAAGTTATCGTTCTGGACAAGCATGGTATGCGTGAGGATCGTTTTGCAGAGCTGGAGCGCAGGGCGACTTGCGCGATGGAATATATATATTTTGCCAGACCTGATAGTGATATTACAGAAATTAACGTCCATGCAGCACGTAAACGCATGGGGCGTGAGTTGGCGCAGGAAGCGTTCGTTGATGCTGATGTCGTGACAGGTGTGCCGGATTCGAGTATTTCGGCAGCGATTGGGTTTGCTGAACAGACGGGTATTCCTTACGAACTGGGATTGATTAAGAATCGTTATACGGGTCGTACGTTCATTCAACCTAGCCAGGAGCTGCGTGAACAGGGCGTGAAGATGAAGCTGAGTGCTGTACGCCGCGTGGTTGAAGGCAAGCGGGTTGTGATGATTGATGATTCTATTGTACGCGGTACGACTAGTATGCGGATTGTTAATCTGCTTAGAGAAGCAGGGGCTACGGAGGTTCATGTTCGTATCAGTTCACCGCCTTTTAGCAATCCTTGTTTCTATGGCATTGATACACCAAGCCGTAAAGACCTTATTGCTGCACAGAAGCAAATCGAAGAGATTAGACAAGCGATTAACGCGGACTCATTACATTTTCTAAGTAAAGAAGGTTTACTGGCTTCGATTGGCCGGGATACAGATGAGTATAACAAAGGGATGTGCATGGGCTGTTTTGACCGTGACTATCCAACGGTAGTGAATGATGTAGACGAGGCAGTCGGCTGCGGCTGTGATTAAGTTTAATAAAGGAGTGGAGCAGGTTGTCTGAAGCGTATAAAAAGGCAGGCGTTGATATCGCGGCAGGGAATGAAGCGGTAGAACGCATGAAGAAGCATGTGAAACGGACGTTCCGTCCTGAAGTGATGACAGATCTTGGGGGATTCGGCGGATTATTCGGATTAAACAAGGATAAGTACGAAGAGCCGATTCTTGTATCTGGAACCGATGGCGTTGGAACGAAGCTGAAGCTTGCATTCGCCATGGATAAGCATGACACCATCGGGGTAGATGCGGTGGCAATGTGTGTAAATGATATTGTGGTATCTGGCGCGGAGCCGTTATTTTTCTTAGATTATCTGGCATGCGATAAAGTCATTCCAGAGAAAATAGAAGCGATTGTTAAAGGGATTGCTGACGGCTGCGAACAAGCAGGCTGTTCATTAATCGGCGGGGAAACCGCTGAGATGCCTGGGATGTACAGTGAAGGCGAATACGATATTGCTGGCTTCTCAGTAGGTATTGCAGATAAGAAGAAGTTAATTGACGGTTCAACCATTAAGCCTGGGGATGTCGTGCTAGGACTAGCCTCCAGCGGTGTGCACAGCAACGGCTTCTCCTTAGTCCGCAAGCTTCTGCTTGAAGAGAAAGGCTATAAGCTAACAGATCATGTGGATGCTTTGGGAGCGACTTTAGGCGAAACCCTGCTTACTCCGACCAAGATTTATGTTAAACCGATTTTAGCCATTAAAGAAAAAGTGAATATCAAGGGATTATCCCACATCACAGGCGGCGGATTCATCGAGAATATTCCGCGTGTGCTGCCTGAGCATGTAGACGTGAATATTGAAATGGGTTCTTGGCCTGTACTGCCGATCTTTGAATTGATGGCTCAAGAGGGCAACATGACACATAACGATTTGTATACCACATTCAACATGGGTATTGGTATGGTGGTCATTGTATCTGAAGAGGATGCAGCGGAAGCACAGCGCCTGGCAGAGGAGCAAGGTGAATCTGTCTACCGCTTAGGCCGTGTAACCGAAGGGACACGCAAAGTAACCTTTAGCGGAGGTTCGCTCTAATGTCCAAGCCGTTTCGTATCGCTGTATTTGCTTCAGGCAGCGGCTCGAATTTTCAGGCGATTGTGGATGCAGTCCATCAGCATAAGCTCGATGTAACTATCGAGCTTCTCGTTTGTGATCAGCCAAAAGCTAAAGTCATTGAACGAGCGGAGCAGGCTGGCATTCCTCAATTCGTATTTAAAGCGAAGGATTATCCATCCCGCGAAGCCTACGAGCAAGAGATCGTCCAGGTGTTAGAACAGAAAAAAGTCGATTTAATTGTCCTAGCAGGTTACATGCGGATTATCACCTCAACTTTAGTTGAGCCGTATTACGGACGCATGATTAATATACATCCTTCGCTGCTTCCTTCATTTCCAGGCTTAAATGCGACCGGACAAGCCTATGATTACGGGGTGAAGCTAACGGGCGTTACCGTACACTATGTAGACGGCGGTATGGATACGGGTCCGATCATAGCACAGCGCGAGGTTACGATAGAAGAAGGCGAGAGCTTAGAGGCGTTAGAACAGCGAATTCATGCTGTGGAACACAAGCTTTACCCGCAAGTGATTCAATGGATTAGCAGCGGTCAGGTTGAACTGAACGGAAGAAAAGTGACAGTACGATAGATAGGGAGGAAACGATAGTGGCTATTAAAAGAGCACTTATCAGCGTCTCCGATAAAACGGGGATTGTAGAATTTGCAGAGAAATTAGTGAAGAAAGGTGTAGAGTTAATTTCAACAGGCGGTACCAAAAGCTTGTTAGAGAAAAGCGGCGTTCCGGTGATTGGTATTTCGGATGTGACTGGATTTCCAGAGATTCTAGATGGCCGTGTTAAGACACTTCATCCTGCCGTACACAGCGGATTGCTTGCAATTCGTGACAGCAAAGAGCACCAGCAGGCGATGAAAGACTTAAATCTAGATTATATCGACCTTGTGATCGTAAACCTTTATCCTTTCAAGGAAACGATTGCTAAGCCAGACGTTACGTATGAAGATGCTATCGAAAATATTGATATCGGCGGACCTACAATGCTGCGTTCTGCTGCGAAAAACCATGCCTTCGTCACCGTTGTTGTTGATGCTGGTGATTATGATCAGGTTGCTGCTGAGATCGCTGAGTCAGGAGATACGACACTTGATACGCGGAAGAAATTGGCTGCCAAAGTATTCCGCCACACAGCATCCTATGATGCCTTAATTTCAGAATATTTGACGCATCAAACAGGAGAATTATATCCTGAAACTTATACCGTTACATATGAGAAAATCCAAGATTTACGCTACGGCGAAAACCCGCATCAACAAGCGGCATTTTACCGTAAACCGCTGGCAGCGCAAGGCAACATAACCACCGCTGAACAGCTGCATGGGAAAGAGCTTTCCTACAATAACATCAACGATGCGAATGCAGCGCTGCAAATTCTGAAAGAATTCAAAGAGCCTGCGGTTGTTGCTGTGAAGCACATGAACCCTTGCGGCGTAGGTATTGGAACAACGATCTTTAATGCTTATCAGAAGGCTTATGAAGCTGACCCAACGTCGATCTTCGGCGGCATCGTAGCAGCGAATCGTACGATTGACAAGGAAACAGCGGTTCAAATGCATGAGATCTTCTTAGAAATCATCATTGCGCCAGACTTCACTGCGGAAGCACAAGACATCTTATCGAAGAAGAAAAACCTTCGCTTGTTGAAGCTGGGCGGCCTTGAGAATTTAACGAAACAGCCTGAAGCCTTCGTAACCTCTGTGGAAAGCGGTGCGCTCGTTCAAGATAATGATACGAAGGAAATCACGGAAGCGGATCTAGAGATTGTAACGGATCGTAAGCCGACTGAAGCTGAATTAAAGCAGCTGTTATTCGGATGGAAAGTTGTGAAGCATGTGAAATCCAACGCTATTCTGCTGGCTAAAGACGATATGACGATTGGTGTAGGCGCAGGGCAAATGAATCGCGTTGGCGCAGCGAAAATCGCTATCGAGCAGGCAGGAGAGAAAGCTCAAGGTGCGGTGTTAGCATCTGATGCGTTCTTCCCTATGGGAGACACTTTGGAGCTTGCGGCTAAAGCAGGAATTAAAGCGGTTATTCAGCCGGGCGGCTCTATCCGAGACGAAGAATCCATTAAAGTGGCGAATGAACACGGCATTGCGATGGTCTTTACGGGTGTTAGACATTTTAAACATTAATTTCTGGAGGAATGTAGCGTGCGAGTCCTAGTTGTTGGAAGTGGCGGTCGTGAACATACGATTGTTTGGGCTTTGAAGAAAAGCTCCAAAGTGAAAGAAGTGTATTGTGCTCCGGGCAATGCCGGCATTGCGCAGCTGGCTGAATGTGTGCCCATTCAAGTGAATCAATTCGAAGAGTTAGCTCAATTCGCAATTGATATGGTCGTTGATTTAGTAGTGGTGGGACCAGAAGATCCCTTATTCGAAGGTCTGGTTGACTATCTTGAGGAACGTAATGTTCCGGTCTTCGGACCTCGTAAGAATGCTGCGATCATTGAAGGCAGTAAGGTGTTTACAAAGGATCTTATGAAGAAATATAACATCCCTACGGCTGCTTATGAGACGTTTACGGAATTTGATGCAGCAGTGGATTATTTGTATAAACAACAAGCTCCGATTGTCATAAAAGCTGATGGTTTGGCGGCGGGCAAAGGGGTTACGGTGGCAGCTACGTTAGAAGAAGCTGAGCAAGCATTGCGCGACATCATGGTTGATAAAGTGTTCGGTGAAGCAGGTAATCAGGTCGTCATCGAGGAATGCTTAGTTGGACAAGAGATGTCCATTCTAGCTTTCGTAGACGGTACGGTTGTTCGCCCGATGGTGCCTTCACAGGATCATAAGCCGGTCTTTGATAACGACGAAGGCCCGAACACAGGCGGTATGGGGACGTATTCCCCTGTGCCGCATATTCCACAGTCTGTCGTAGATGAGGCGATTGAGACGATTCTAATTCCGACCGCCAAAGCAATGGCGGCAGAAGGTCGTTATTTCCGCGGTGTGTTGTATGCGGGACTAATGCTTACAGAGAATGGACCGAAGACGATCGAGTTTAACTGTCGATTCGGTGATCCTGAGACGCAGGTTGTGTTACCGCGTTTGGAAACGGACTTAGTGGACATTTTCCTTGCGGCGATTAATGGCCGTCTGGCGGATATGGATATCAGCTGGAGTGATCAAGCTGCTGTATGTGTTGTCCTTGCTTCGGGAGGATATCCTGGCCCGTACGAGAAAGGGATACCGATCTCAGGACTGGATGAAGTCCAGCAGTCTATCGTGTTCCATGCGGGTACGGCACAGAAGGATGGGCAATTCGTTACGAATGGCGGACGTCTGCTTGGGGTCACTGCGTTAGGCGAGAACATTGCAGATGCTCGAACTAAAGCGTATGCTGATGCAGAACGGATCCAATACGAAGGCAGACACTATCGTACGGATATCGCTAAACGGGCATTGGTATAAGAGGCGTGTTCGAGGTTAAGCACCGATTAAAGTGCTAAAGGTATTCTTTTCATAAGCTGCGGCTTATACTTTCAGTCGATCTCTATGTAGATAGACGGAGATGACGGCGAAGATGATGCCGAGGATTAAGAAGAGAGAACGCCAGTATCTCATACAGAATGCGATGATTTCATCCATATGCAGAATATCTCCTTTTTGAAATAAGTTATTATTTAAGAGCTTGTTCCTTAGCTTAGATCTAAGGGGCAGGCTTTTTTAGATTACATTTGATTAAGTATTTCCCGTCATTCATCTGTTTATGTATGAATGGGTGAATGTACCCGATTTAGAAATGGATTCGTTTTCAAAATCAAAGACAAATCTCAGGAAATATGGTTAAATAGATTCATGAATCTATTTTCATTCTCATAGTTTTATAAAAATAGACAAGTTCGGAGTGATGATACCTTGAGACGATCGAAGCCAGCACAACGACTCTTTCTAAAAGCCCGAGAG
>CAYUSG010000044.1:0-25098 GCA_964447355.1 uncultured Paenibacillaceae bacterium | reverse complement strand
CTTAGAGCCCTGTCCTGCTGGTCTAACGGCACAATGCCTTTGCCCATTTCAAGCATAATAAGTACAACTTCTCGGAAGTGTCCTGTCGCTTCCTGTTCCTTCAACTGTTCAAGCCAAGTCCGGAACATTGCCCTAATATGAGACAACGAAAGCATCTCACTAGCCACACTCTCTTCAGCGGCAAATAAGATATCTATTTGCCTCTTAAGCCACAACTCCCAACCTTCCAAAATTAACACTTCCGTATCGAGCTGTAGTATTTGTTCAGGTACGAATAAGTCATGATCGTAAGAGGAAATCCAAATCCGTTCTTCTTCACGAAACTGCCTGTCACTCAGAACATCTAAAGCTATTTTCCGTTTCCCTGCATAAGCGCCGCCACTAATCAGAATCAACCCGTCATCTCTCCTATACGCCCCTCAACAAGAGAAGCGAAGCTATTAATGCTAGACATTCCAGACTTTCTATTCCTGCACCGAGCATATCTCCGTTTACCGCTTTAAAATGATGCTTTAACCATAATGTATACACCCATGCGGCCAAACTAACAATCAGCAACAAGGCTAACCAATTCAGCCACAAACCAGGCTCTAACAACAGCACTGCTGCAATAATCAACCCACAGAAGCCTAAAGCAACACCAACATCCCCGCCCGTCAAATGCTTACGCCAAAATGAAGCAAGCCCGTCAGCACGCGGAGCTGGGCCAGCATATAGAATAACAAGAACGATTCCCCGAACCCACAGGGGAATAATGATGAGTATAAAACACACCGTGTACATGGAAGATTGTTGAATAATAACGTACAAACTGCCCCATTTCCAAGCTAATAAGAAAACAAGCGCAATCATGCCAAATGCGCCCGCATGCGGGTCCTTCATAATGGTCCATTGTTTCTCCAACGGAGCATTTGAGCCTACAGCATCCGCGATATCCATGAATCCATCCAGGTGCAGCCCCCCTGTGAATGCTGTCCATAAGCTTAATAAAGCCAGTGCTGTAAGCGGAGCTGGGAACCCTCCTTCGATCAGGACGTATAAGCCCATCATACAAATTCACATTAGACCGCCAGCCATTGGGAAAAAACGCAGCGCCCATCTCATCGTTGCCCGATCCACCGGACAAGACAGCGGGACCGGAACTCTTGTGAGAAATTGGAGCATAAGTATAAAGCCGTAAACAATGGACTTCATTGTTCCACCTTGCCCTTCCAAATGAGTGGTACCCCAGCATGCATTTGTATAGCTGTATCCGCGGCATCTACTATCGCAATATGAAGCTTTTGAAGCACTTGCACATAGGTCTGGACGAAGGCATCATCAGGGATCGACGATTCATTAAGATCGTTAGACACCAAAATGAGATCCATCGATTGGGTTCGGGCTTCTTGTATCAAATTAGACATTTGAGATAAAATGTCTTGTTCACTTTGCTCAGCCGTAAACATTGCGTTACTAAGCCAGACGGTTAAACAATCGATCAATCCAATCCAGCGCATTGTTGACACCTGACCATTGTGGTTAACAGACCATGACTTCACATGCTGCACCATTTGATGCAAATCATATGGCACCTCGATGGTTGACCATTGATCACTTCGAGACTGCCGATGCACCTCGATTCTCGCTTGCATCTCTGGGTCTGTCATGGTAGACGTTGCGATATACAGCAGCTTAGCCTCGTCCCCACTGCATTCATACGTTTGTCTTAATCGCAGTGCCAGCTGCTCAGCATAGTTACTTTTTCCAGATCGGGCCCCGCCTGAAATAAAGGCAATCATGACTGAGTTCTCCATAAGTGTAAGGTACGAATGAGTTGATCATTCTCTGCAGTCGAGCGAACTGCCATCCGCAAATATCGCCCTTCCAGCCCTATAAAATTGTGAGTATGACGCGGTAAAATGCCACGGTGCAGCAGAAACGTATACAATGCTTCTGATTCGCTGGGATGAATGCTGTCTCTTAGCACATAGAAATTCGCACGGGACGGGGACACCTCAAAGCCCAGCTCGGTTAATCGAGGTCGAAGTCCTGCCCATTCCGCCAGTAGCCAATGCTTCGTCTGCACTTCCCAGCTGCGGTCCTTAAGCAAACGCGGCAAAATGCCCGCAGCGATAGCATTGACACTCCAAGGCATTTGATAACCGCGAAGCTTATGGATCATACTAGCATGAGACAGGATATATCCAATTCGTAAGCCTGGAATGGTGTACATTTTCGTTAATGATCTTAATAAGATCAAGTTGTTAAATGGTTGTATACGGTCTGTCAGAGGCGGAATATCCGGTGGGAGAAAATCTGCGAATGCCTCATCCACGATAATCGTGGTCCCGGTCTGTTGACCTAACGCCAACAGCTCAAGGATATCTGCCTCATCTAGTACAGTTCCCGTAGGATTGTTGGGTCTGCATAGGAATACCGACCCGATGGAACGTTCTTTCATCGCATGTTTAATCGATTCGATAGGATAAGCAAATTGGTGATCACTATCCAGTTCCATGCGAAGGACAGGAATATCATAATGCTGGCAGGCTCTTTCATATTCAGCAAAGGTCGGATGAACGATCAGAGCTGTGCCGGACGCAACTCCTCTCGCAGCCAGGAACACGGCTTCTGCCCCGCCATTAGTCACAAGCACATTCTCAGCTTCACAGCCTTCAAAATGCGCGATCGTCAACGCAGCCTGCGAGTAATTAGGATCAGGATACTTCGTTAACTGATCCAATACCGACAGGATCTCATCCTTCAGCCAGCTCGGCGGACCCAGCGGATTTAGATTCGCACTGAAATCCAGCAGCTGCGTTTCAGGATGTAACTTAAATTGTTCTAAAATTGCCGCAGGCTGTCCGCCATGATGTGGCCAATTCACTAGCATCCCCTACCTTACCTTAAGATACAAATTAATAAACAAATGATTGTGATTATTCCTAACAAAACTATCCAGCCTGCGTGCATGATCTTAATTGATGAGCGGATATCCTCCGCTCGCATATCCCTAAGATGATCGCCCATACGGGCACGTTGAGATACTTGGCCTTGATAAGTATTCATTCCACCGAGCTGAATACCAAGCAGAGCAGCACAAGCTGATTCAGGCCAGCCGCTGTTCGGGCTTGGGTGTTTTGGAGCATCCCTGAGTACAATACGAACCGATCCTGATACGTGCGCTGCCTTATTAAAGAGTGAGCCCATCAGCATGGCTAACGCTGTTAAGCGGGATGGAACGTAATTTAACACATCGTCTAACCTCGCAGATGCCCAGCCAAATTGATGGTATCGTTCATTTTTATACCCTACCATGGAATCCATTGTATTCACTGCTCTATAGACTAAGGCCGCGGGCGCACCACCGATGAAGGCCCAGAATAAAGGGGATGTGATGCCGTCCACTGTATTTTCAGCCACAGTTTCAACTGTCCCTCTGACGATTTCCGGTTCTTCCAGCGATTCCGTATCCCGCCCAACAATCCAGCTTAATGCCTTTCTGCTTTCGTCGAGCTTTCCATGTAACAATGGATTCAACACCGAACATGCTGCCTGCTTCAACCCTTTAATGGCAATCGTAGTCGATATAAGCGCTGCTTCTACAAGCATACCTAGTCCTGTATGAAGAGAATAAGCACCTGCTACTGCTAATAGTGATAGACCGAGTACGATAATACCAATCGATCCTGTCATTAAAGTTCCTTTTAGCCTGCGATGGTTCGAATGATTCCAACGCACTTCATACCAAGCGATGAGTTTACCAAAGCCGATGACGGGATGAGGCAGCCAGTGCGGATCACCGATGATTAAATCAATGATGATCGCCAGCCAAAGTATACATAGACCTTGCAATAGGATAGAATCAATAGCATTACCTGATTGGGTCAGCATCCATATGACCAAAGCTGTCAATCCTTTCCGACGGCTTATGACGCCTTGAATTCGCAATCGCACGTTTAACACCGTTATACACCAAATGCCCAAGCATTCTGCCGATTTCTGTACCAGAACCAGCATAGGGTGTGATCTCACCGGTTTGTGTTGCTGCGATTAATAAACTGTCTGTAGAGGTGCCGGTAGCCGGTGTGCCTGTCCGTGGATCTGTTACCCGCATATCATTTAACGCTTTTGCTTTGGCCTCAGTTGCAGACAGCATAGCATTCACAAGCGCCCCGTCTGTTAGATGGCCTTCAACAAAAATCATAATATTGATCGTACCCGGACTTCGATCTTCCGGTTGAATTTCTTCATATAAAGCATGACAATCTTTCGTAATATCGACGGCGTTCCCTACGCCCGCAGTCACCATAATAAAAAAGGCGTAGTGCTTAGATACTTCCTCCATGAATACAGCATCCTCCATGCGAACAGCTGTCATCATAGCAGCCACCTCTGACTCGTGAAGTGATCGTTGCTTTAACCAGCTTATGACGTCTCGTTTCGGATCGCTGCTGTTGTAATTCATAGGGACGTGAAAATTACAAAAATGCTTAAACCAATGCATCCCTTCTCCCAGCACCCCGTTAGAAATAGAGCGAAGCGGTTGATCAAATTGAATATGGATCCATTTGTCATCCTGCCTCACCCGATAGCTTTCATTAAATCGTTGCTGTTCTAAGGAATGTCTTGTTTCAGGTGCGAGCAGCAGCTGAGGTTTAGGCAGTGTCGGATGGGACTGATAATAAATATGAACCTGATAAATCGCTTCAAGTGAAGCTTGATCTTTCAGCACATTTGGATCGCCTACTTGGACCAGCTTCCCACCCGACATCATTCCAATGCGATCCGAATACAAGGCCGCTACATTCAGGTCATGCAGAATGGCAAAGATCGTTAATTGCTGCTCACACTGCATTTGCTTCAACACGTTAAGCATGGAGAATATGTGATGGATATCCAAGTGGTTCGTCGGTTCATCCAGCAATAAAATATCCGGCTTCTGAGCCAACGCCTTCGCCAACAATACGCGTTGTTTCTCCCCTCCGCTTAAGGATCGGAATGAAGCATGGCGAAAAGCTAATACATTCGTTAATGCCATGGCCTCCCGAACAATTTCCCAGTCCGTGTTGGATATCGTCTTGATCCAGCCTTCTTGATGCGGGTATCTTCCCAACATGACAATATCTTCAACTAAGAAATCAAAGGCCATTTCATGCTCTTGATTTAACACGGCGATTTTCTGCGCGCGCTGCTTTGCGGGCCATTCCTGCAACGGTTGTCCGTCTAACCAAATGGTACCTGCCGATGGGGTTATACTGCCGGAGAGCATTTGTAATAAGGTTGATTTGCCACTGCCATTTGGACCAATTAAGGTGAAAAATTCACCCCGCACAAGCTCAAGATCCAGCTGTTCAATGACAGGTTTGCCGCTATATCCACCTGAAAGCTGCTGCATTGTGATCATTATGAGCGCCCCCTTCCCCATTTTTCACGCACTAATAAAATTGCGAATACCGGTGCTCCTATGAGCGCCGTGATAACACCGATGGGCAATTCCTTAGGAGCAATGATCGTCCGCGACAACAGGTCCGCCAATACCAAGTACCCGCCGCCTATCATCATCGAAACCGGCAATACATGCCTATGATTAGGACCGGTTAAATAACGTACCAAATGGGGAATAACCAGCCCAACAAAGCCGATTGTCCCCGATACAGCAACCGAAGCACCCGTTAACAGCGATGCCCCGACGAGAATCCAATATTTTCGGCGTCTGACATTCACGCCTAAATGATGAGCACTTTTCTCCCCTAGTGACAGTGCATTTAATTCTCTGGACTGAAGTAAAAGGATGACTATTCCGATCAGAATAAACGGCAATGCAAGCACCACATGATTCCAGCCCCGCATTCCAATGTTACCCATCAGCCAATATAATATTTGGGTCATTCCTTCCCTTTCACTTAACGCAATAATCAAGGATATCACAGCACTTATGAACGAACTGATGATAATGCCCGCCAGCACAATCGTTTCAATCGCAAACCCTCGCCCAGCCCAGCGTGTTAACAATAAGACGAGCAATAAGGCCGCAAAGCCCCCAATGATAGCTGCAACGGGCAGTGTAAACATTCCAATAAAGGCAAATTGGAAATAAATGATGATCACTGCAGCTAACGAAGCGCCGGATGATACTCCAATCGTATAGGGATCGGCTAACGGGTTGCGAAGTAACCCCTGAAAAGCGGCCCCAGCCAATGAAAGCGACGCGCCTACCAACAGGCCTAAGATGACCCTTGGCACCCGAATATTCCAAACAATCATCTCAATATGCTTCGGTATGTCCCCGAGTACATTAAGCCCAAGTAGGTGATGCCCTAGAATCTTTAGAATATCTAACGGCGGAACATTTACGCTGCTTGAAAACAATCCAAGGAGGACGGCTATGAGCACAAATCCTCCACTGCAACAATAAAGTACTATACGATTAATGAAAGATTTCTGGGTATATGGCTTTGGCAAGCTGTTCCACTCCATCTGCTAAACGCGGTCCCGGACGAACGACAGGATCACTTTCCACGTCAAATACTTGTTTATTTTTAATAGCTGGCACTTCTGACCAGCCAACACGTGCAAGGACATCTTCCACCGCATGATCCATATAAAAACCATACGTCGTAATAATGACATCAGGCTGCAGCACTATAATTTCTTCTTCATTTAATGTGACCCAGCCTTCATGATCACTTGCGGCATTCTCTGCATGGATCATCTCCAACATCTCGTGCATAAAGGTACCCTTGCCCGTCGTATAAATTCTAGGTGCAGGTGCAACTTCGACCCATACTCGTTTCGGTTCGGCAACAGCGGCTGCCTTCGTTCTAATCGCATCGAAGCGAGATTCCATATCTTGAATGATGCTTTCAGCTTGCTCTGTGGAACCTGTTGCTTTACCTAACAACCGAATATTATCATACACCTCTGAGATCGTATGGGCTTCCGGCACAACTATAACATCGATTCCTGCATCTCTAAACTGATCGAGTACGTGTGGATGCGAAGCGTAGTGATGATCGGTTACAAGCGCCAAATCTGGGTTCAAAGCAATGACTAATTCGACGTTGATATTCTGTCCTCCAACCTTCGTAATCTCCTCAACTTCAGGCGGATAATTATCATAATCAGATACCCCGACGATTTTATCAGCTAGCCCCAATGCGAAAGCAATCTCTGTGTGGCTCGCTTGAATGGATACAATGGATTCCGGCGCTTGCTCAATCGTTAATTCTTCACCCGTGTCATCGATTATTGTTACCGGAAAGCTGGATGAAGGCAGCTTCGAATCATCAGTTGGATTGCTTTCTTCCTCCTGAGGAGAAGCCAGTTGAGGGTCCTGGGTCCCGTCTGTCTTCTCTGCTTCATTCCCACCGCCACATGCCGTTATTAAGCTAACAATCATGAGCAGGAACAGCGCTGGCAACCATAACTTCTTATACTTATTCATTGGATTCACTCCTCTAACGGTATCTAATTCATTCATGCTTGATTCGATATACCCGCTGATGCGAAGGTCGCCATCTCATTAACCATCGCAGCGGCCAGTTGTACGATGGGGTATGCTGCTGCTGCCCCGCTTCCCTCACCAAGCCTCAGCTGCAGCTTGACTATGGGTTCCAATCCTAAACATTGAAGCGCAACAGCATGCCCGGGTTCTTCGGACAAGTGACCTGCCAGCATGTAATGTACGGCATTAGGAGCCAATCTTGCTGCTAGTAAGGCGGCGGTTGTACATATAAAGCCATCGAGCAGGATCGGAATGCGCTGGGAAGCAGCATACAGCATCGCTCCAGCCATAGCGCCAATTTCCAAGCCGCCTACTTTGGATAAAATATCAAGCGGATCATTGCGATCAGGATTTCTTGCCGCCACAGCCTTTTCAATAATTTGCTGCTTCTTCAGCTGTTGATCAGGCGAAATTCCGGTGCCTAATCCAACAATCGAAGCAATCGAGGCTTGACAAAGGCATGCCAGCATAGCGCTGCTAGTCGTTGTATTCCCAATCCCCATTTCCCCGAGAATTAAACATTTCACTCCTTGATCCAACATGTCCTTAGCGCAAGTCATCCCCACCTCGATAGATTGCAGCGCTTCATTCCGCGTCATGGCCGGTTCTTTTGCAAAATTATGTGTCCCCTGCTTTACTTTGAAGGACCTAAGCTGCTCTGATTCGATGAACGCATTGACCCCTACATCTACGATTTCAAATTTGGCGCCGATTTGTTTAGCGAACACATTAATTGCCGCACCGCCATTAAGAAAATTATAGACCATTTGCGCTGTAACACTTTGTGGAAAAGCGGATACCCCTTCTTCTGCTATCCCATGATCAGCCGCAATGACGAGGACGCCCGGCGGTGAAACATTGGGTTTAATGTACCCCGTCATGCTGGCCAATTGTACAGCAATAGTTTCTAACCGTCCCAGACTACCCGGTGGTTTAGTCAAAGTATCAATATAAGCTTGAGCTTGATCAGCCGCTGATGGCTCGCTCTCTTGAATGAAGTCAATGATCGCCTGCAGTTTCATTGTGCCGTCTCCTTTTGATTATAGAATTGTTTCATCAAGTCTTTTACTCGATCAAGTTGAATATGCAATTTTACTGTGTCTGCAAGCCGGTCATACGCACTATCCCGCACCTGCTGATAAACCATACGATCATTCAATACCGCCAAACCCTTCATCATTCTAAGATCATTCAGAAAGGCATGACGAAAAGCATCATTATGAAAAATACCATGAATATACGTCCCTAGCAGCATTTCGTCATCTGTACGACATCCATCTTGACCCTCATTCAATTGTATCCACGATTGGAAATCACTCGATGTCGCACTGGACACACCCATATGGATTTCGTAGCCTTCAACAGAGTAGGTTTGATTGCGGTAGTTTAAAGTCCCCTCAGCTCTAACCGTCTTTTTCTTCTTAGAAAGTTCTGTACGAATGGGGAGCAATCCCAGTCCCTGCTTCATCGACATAGAAGATTCTACACCGTGGGGATCAGATAACACTTCACCCATCATTTGATAGCCGCCACAAATACCGATGACCTTCGTCCCATGGAGCAAAGCCCTTCTTCTAATCACTTCAGCCAGCCCGCTCTCCTCTAAGAAAGCCAAATCTTCCAGCGAATTCTTACTACCAGGGAGAATGATAAGATCTGGCTTGCCAAGCTTGTCTGCATGACTCACCCAGCGAACTGTACAATCATGTTCCAATCGAAGCGGATCAACATCGGTAAAATTAGAAATCCGTGGATAACGAATGACTGCGATATCCAGCTCCGAATCCACCGAACCCAGGCCGCTGTCATATGTATCCAAGATAAGTGAATCCTCGGCATCAATATTCAGCCCATCTAGATAAGGGATGACCCCTAACACAGGCTTTCCAGTATATTGTTCGAACCACTCTAATCCAGGCGCCAGCAATGATTTATCGCCTCTAAACTTATTGATAAGCACGCCTACAACGCGGTCACGGTCCTGAGGATCTAATAGCTGCAGCGTCCCTACTAAGCTTGCAAACACTCCGCCCTTATCTATGTCCCCAACTAATATGACAGGACTATTCGCCATCCTGGCTACGCTCATATTCACCAGCTCGCGATCATTCAAATTAATCTCAGCTGGACTGCCTGCACCTTCAATCACAATACAGTCGAATTGTCCGCTTAAACGGTTATAAGCTTCTTGAATCAAGGACTTGCCTGTTTCATAAAATTCATCTCTGTATGCACTCGCTGACAAGGTGTGCAGCGGCTCGCCGTGCACTACAATTTGTGCCTCATGCTCTCTTGAAGGTTTAATCAAGATCGGATTCATATCGGTAGTTGCCTCAATATAAGCAGCCTCCGCTTGGACCCCCTGCGCTCTGCCAATTTCCTTGCCGTCCCACGTAATATACGAATTTAAGGCCATATTCTGGGATTTAAACGGCGCTGTCTTCCAGCCCTCTTGAGCGAAAATACGGCATAGGGCAGTTACAAGAACACTCTTGCCTGCATCCGAGTGTGTTCCTTGAATCATAATTGGCATCGCTGCCTGCATCCCATACACTCTCCAATCAAAAAAACCCGGCCAAAGGCCAGGTTTAGAGGTTAAACTATAATAAGAACATCAAGCCATGATGACTCCGGCTCGATACAGTTCGTCCTATTAAGCTTCACTTCACTCTATTCTCCCCACCCGAAGAAAAAACGGTGCATTCTAGAAGCAGGTCTCCTGGCTTGCGTCGGTCTACTCCTGTTCCTTCCCGGTATAAGACTACCAGTGGATATTCAACAGTTTCGTTACGCTTACAGTAGCGGGGGCTGCATCGGATTCGCACCGATTTCCCTATTCTTTCGGCATTGAGCCGAACACTTCTAAAATTTACTGCTATGTAAGAATCTATTTCAAAATGTTGCTTCATAGCGCATTATGAAATGGATTCGTATGTGTTAACTTTATCTATTAAACCGCAGATGTTGACAAAATGCAACTCATAAACAAATATAATCACGATAATGAACGCAGCTTGCGCTTTGGCAGCGTCCAACTGTATACCACAGACAGCATGCGCAGCCCCACGATAGCAGCATATAAGATTACCGCTTCAAACGTTGTATCGCCAACCCCTTTGGCAACGAGCAAACCGCCCAACATCGCCCATAAACCATAGATTTCATCTCGAAAAATCAAAGGTTTGCGACCCGCCAGCACATCTCGGATAATACCGCCGCCGCTGCCCGTTAGCACGGCTGCGACAACAACTGCACTCGTCGGCAAATTCATATCCACTGCATATTTCGCACCTTGAATGGCAAAGGCCGCTAAGCCCATCGCATCAAAGAACATCCAATGCTTCACATGATTAAACCAAAGCTGCGGCAAAATAAAAACGACCGTAGTCGCTACTAAAGCTAAAATAAAATATTCACCTTGTCCCCACAGTGCCGAGACGGGCAAGCCAATTAACACATTACGAATGGCTCCACCACCAAAAGCTGTAACCAATGCTAGAAAGTAGACTCCCAGCATATCGTAATCTTCCTCCATCGCCGCTATAGCGCCACTGACAGCAAACGCGATAGTGCCAATAACATTTAGTGCGTCCCAAGTCATGTCCAAGAAATTCTCCTTTGCCTCTACATCCAATTGATGCCATCATACTCCATGAGATAAACAAATACAAGCGTCTAATTCATAATCTAGCAATACATCTTCAATAAGATTCCATTCTTATTCCTTTGACTCACATTTCAGCCAATTGGCGATCTTCTCATACGTTTGGATAAATTGTTCCAGCTCCTCAGGCTCTAATCGAAGTAAGAAGGATTCCACAAAAGAACGGATTTGCTCCTCCCCTTTCTCAGCGATCTCGCGACCTTGTTCAGTTATGTCGAGCAAAATGACTCTCCGATCCGATTCATTACGATATCGCTTGACGAAGCCCTTAGTGACTAAACGATCTACCATCGCTGTGATCGCACTTCGATTCACATCAAAGTGATCGGCTAACACAGAGGATGGACTCGCTCCGTGTACGTTTAAATAACGCAGAACTAAATATTGCTCTGTTGTCACCTCGGTTAATGATTGCGAAATAAGCGTAAAAATTTTGCGTGCAGATATGAAATATACTTCCTCGTATCTTTGAATTAACAGGTCAATCGTCGCTTTATCCATACCTTTCACCCCGCCTTCATTATGATCAGTCCCGCACTTTAATTAGTTCAACACATGAACTATTATTGGTTTGAATTATATGATATAGCCTTCAGATTTACAACTTTATCTATGATCTAAAAAACTGCGTATCCACCGTTAAATAACAATGAATGCGCAGTTTTATAAAGTCTCAGCTTAAATTATAAGTTATCTATTCGCTCAGCCCCATACGTTTCAAGCAGCTTAGCCAGTGCATATTGCTGATTCGTCAAAGCATACTCCAAGAGCTCAGTCCCTGTATTATTATCCAACTTAACCCCAGCCTTCAAGAGCAGTAACACACGCCGTTCATCCCCCTGCTCTACCGCTTGTCTTAAAGTCCCGTAGCCATCACTTCCAAATTCAAGCAGAAGTTGTATGCTCTGGGAATCGCCTATCATGGTGGCCGTATCGAGCGGACTGAATCCATTGTTATCCGCCTTTGTCACATCCGCACCATAATCTATTAAGGAACGAAGGATTTCTAAATTCCCATCCACAACAGCATAAGAGAGCATGGAACCTGCATGACTTACACCGTTAGGGTCTGCGCCCGCAGCGAGTAAATCTTTGACCGCTTGTTCATCCTCCATGACAACCGCATCCCATAAGGATTGATTAAGTTCGGGTGAAGTTAGTTGCTCAGCTGCACTAGGTCCATCTGGCTGTTCATTAACAACCAACGCTTGTAACTCGTCAATGGATGCCGCCACGGACAATAGCTTAGTTTCAACCTGTTCATCTTGTATTAATTCTTCAGCCGTTGCTGCTTGTTCCTGGATCAAATCCCCAGCTTCTTGTGCATCTAGAGACACTGTAGAATCAGTATTCGCAGTAGATTCCGACGTCAAAGTCGTCTCGATAGATTCGGCAGGCATGCTATTTCGTGCAGCTTCCTCCCCTTCTTCGATCTCCAAAGGTTTTCCTCGAACTGTGAGATGAATGTTCTCCGAAGGCTCCGTTGGTTTTAAGCCGTTCTCATGTCCAGCAGCTTCAACTAATATGAACCCATCATGTTGATAGACTACATCCACATCAAATCGGCTTGAATGTTTCAATTGCGAATATGTAATTTCCAAATCATCTGGATTCTCAATCTGCTGCTCAGCAGCCAACGTCTGCACAAACGTCTCCAACCATTCATCCGACGGATGAAACGCCTTTTTCTCGAGAGATTCCTTAAGCTGCAGGGCAACCTCGTCGGCAACAGGTTGAAGCTTGTGCTGCTCAATCCATTGTTCTATGAAATGCAAAGCTCCAAAGCATAATACGAAGAATAGGGCTATCGATAAGAAAATGTTTAGAAAACGCTTCATCTTTGCCTCCATTTCCGCGCACGAAGCATACCAAGTGCACACCGAAGAAATAGTTTTTTAAGTACATCATATCACGCCAAAGAATCTAAATCTATGACAAGCTTCTCCAGTAAATTTCGACATTACTCTTGTTAGTCATTTAGTTGGTATGAATTACAAATGTCACTTTTACCCTTTATTCCTATAGGTTATACTTTTTAAGTGAACACATATTCACGTTTATACAGGAGGCAAGTCCTATGGAATATACATTTAAAGAAGAAGTTGCAAACAGCGTCACCCACGCGATCGGTGTTGTTATGAGCATTGCAGCCTTAGTGATGTTAATCGTCTTTTCGGTTAAATATGGCGATATTTGGCACGTCGTGAGCTTTACTATTTTTGGCGTCTGCATGGTGCTGCTGTACAGCTGCTCTACGTTACTCCATGCTACACGCAATCAAAAGCTCAAAGACGTGTTCGAAATACTGGACCATAGCGCTATATATTTACTCATCGCAGGAACGTATACTCCCTTTTTGCTTGTGACCCTAAGAGGAACGATAGGCTGGAGCATGTTTGGTATTGTTTGGGGATTAGCGCTGATCGGCATTGTGTTTAAAATCTTTTTCGTCAAACGTTTCATTATTATGTCTACCTTATTCTATATTCTAATGGGTTTGTTAATCATTTTTGCTATTAAGCCATTATATGAAAACCTAGCGTTCGGAGGTATGCTCTGGCTCGTAATTGGCGGACTTTTGTATACCGTAGGGAGCATCTTCTATGTTTGGAGAAAAATCCCCTACCATCACGCCATTTGGCATGTATTCGTGCTCGCAGGAAGCGTCTCCCATTTCGTATCTGTTCTGTTCTACGTGCTACAATGGCCTCAACACCTGTAAGCGATAAAGCTTCGGGTGTTTTTTCATTCAACGATCAAGCCACTCATTGTATTGTCACTCATAGACTGCGACTATTACGCTTAAGTGTGATACAATGTATTTCGTAAATAGAGGAATGGATGTTGCCTACATGATGAAACCTGTTTGGAAGCATGAATTAAAAGCATTATTCGGAAAACGTATGGTTAAAACGGCGGTTTCTGTCTTTATCACGGCATGGATATGCAGCATGCTTCAATGGCCAGTCATATTCGCCGTTATCGCTGCCATCGTTACGATTGAACCGACTGTCAATTCTTCCGTGAGAAGAGGGATTGTTCGCTTGCCGGCTGCCGCAATGGGCGCCGCTTTCGCTATGATGTTCGACTCCTTGCTCGGGCAAGTTCCACTGGCTTACGCCTTGTCCGCCTTTTTCACAATTTATTGCTGCCACCGTCTGCATTGGGATCATGCCATCATCGTGGCAACCTTAACCGCCGTCAATATGATCACCTTAACTGAAGATGATTTTTTAACGAATTTCTTTATTCGTATTGGGACTACATCGGTAGGAATCATCGTGTCTACATTGGTTAACTTTTTCGTGTTTCCGCCGAATTTTACGAAAGATATTCATTCCATGTATGAACGCTTGGTGAACGATATATGTGATCTTCTGCAAAGCACGCTGCAATATCAAATCTATAATGAGGGGAATGAAGCCACGCTATCTCACAAGCATACATTGACATTAAAACAGCTAGAGCGAACTTCCCAATTAATTAAGTATCAACAGGATGAATATCGTTATCACCGATTTCAAATGCAATCTGCTAAATCACTGAGTCGGTTGAGTAAGAAATTGCATCACTTACAGTATATAACTTTCCATATTGGGAGTATGCTATCTATGTCTCATGAGGACCCATTTCACCCTGAGGATCAACAGCTGCTATGGCAGGCTGGGACAACGATTGTATCTGAATTCGAATCATTTTCCGGCAATTCATTACTAGATGATCAACAGTGCAACATACAGCAAGCAGTAACCTCATTAATCAGCTGGCTGCAGAACCCCCAAAGCAATGACAATGAAATGATGTCATTAAGTAAAGGCAGTATTATAGCTTACGAGCTGCTGGCTATACATAAGATAATGTGTAAGCCTACATTTCATCAGAAGGTGGTGGATTCATCATGCCCAATATCTGGACACATCTGATTTTTGGACAGGAATGCCTGAAAGCTGTAAACCAATCAGATCTCATTCATTCTAATCACGATCTTAAATTGTTTAATCTTGGCTGCCAAGGACCCGACTTTTTATTCTATCACCAATTCTTACCGTGGCAGAAACAGAAAATCATGACCGAGCTCGGCAGCGCTATGCACAAGCGGCAATGCGGTCCTGCTTTACGCTATATGATTGAGCAAGCCATCCGAGCCGACGCAGTATCTCCGCTGCTTGTATATGTGTGTGGTTTTGTGCTTCATCATGTACTTGATCGGCATATGCACCCGTATGTCTTCTATAAGTCCGGATTTAAGCCTTGGGATCATCAACGTTTTGAGATTATTTTGGATACATTAACCGCTAGACAGCTAAGACAAGTGGAAACGTGGAAAACCCCTGCTTGGAAAGAAATTTATATTGGTGAGGCCCTGCCCGAACCCATCATCATGATGATGGAAGGCGTAGCAAAGCAGTGTTACGCAGACACTCACGCCTCAATAGATCGTGAGCTTTGGAATGATGCATATCGTGACATGATCAGAGCACAGAAACTGTTTCACGATCCCAGCGGCATTCGGCGAATCCTGACTCTCAATAAGCTGGAACCGTTCGTATTTAAACGTGAAAACCGTGATTTGGATTATATGAATCTTCAGAAGAAGCCCTGGAATCATCCGTGTATAGAGCAAGAAGTATACACAGACAGCTTCTGGGACTTGTGGGATCGTGCCATGGAGGATGGGAAGCTTCTGATCTCTGACATCATCACAGCTTTCCACAACAACCCTCGATTAGATACGCTGCCTTCAAGTTTAATTGACCGCATTGGCAATGTCTCCTACGAAACTGGAAAGCCTTGCGACTTTTCAGAACCCATGAATTACGTGAATTCTATTATATAAAAAAATGTGGGGCATCCAAAATCTGAACTGCACCCCGTCAAGTAGACAGTAGAAAAAATAAAAATCAGTTATGCGGCCTGGGTCCTGAATTCCATTGGACTAAGGCCGTTTAGTTTGCGTTGCAACCGTTCGTAATTGTAGAAGTGGATGTAGTTAACAATATCCCTTTTGAGATCCTCAAAGGCTTCGTAGGTGTGCAAATAATATTTTTCACATTTTAAAGTTCCCCAGAAAGACTCCATTGGACCATTATCGATGCAGCGTCCAACTCGAGACATGCTTTGGGTTAGATGGTTTTCATCCAGTATTTTTTTAAAGCCCAAAGAGGTGTACTGGTAACCACGATCGCTATGAATCATAGGCTTACTTCCCGGAGCCTCTTGCAAAGCTAGTTTTAACGTTTCGAACACCAGCGGATTGTTATTGGATCGCCCTAGAACGTAGGAGATGATCGTGTTGTCATGAAGATCAAGAATAGCGCTTAAATACGCTTTCTGTCCTTTTCCATACTTGAATTCTGTTACGTCGGTTAACCATTTCTCATTTGGAGCATCTGCATGAAATTTGCGGTTTAGCTTGTTTTCTACAACCTGCTGCGGCGTGCTACGAGGGTATCTCTTTTTCTTCCTTCGGATAACAGATTGAATCCCTTTTACCTGCATGAGACGATACACTCTCTTATGATTAATGGGTTTACCTGTTTGGCTAATGGGTTTACCTGTTTGGCGACACATGTGAAGAGTTAATTGACGGTATCCAAATATACGATCAACCTTTTCATAAATTGACATCATAATTTCCGCAAGTTCTTCATTCTCCAACTGGCGAGGACTAGGTTTACGAATCAGCCATTTGTAATAGCTAGAACGAGGAATCTTTGCAATTTTACATAAAAGCAGTACACTGAATCCTTCTTTCTGAACTGTCTGAATGGAAGGGTAGACGTTCTCTTGGCGATGTTGGCTTAACGACGCCTCCTTTCGAGCTCCTCTAACTTTTTTAAGAATGCGTTCTCCGCTCGAAGTCGCTCATTTTCATACTCCAGCTTCTTCATGGCGAGTTTCTGTTGATCGACCTCTGTCAATTCCTCAGGCGTTTTTGAACGGCCTCTACGGTCTAATAGCGCATCCTGACCGCCTGTTTCATACTTTTTTACCCATTGGTACACCTGCTGGTAAGACACCTTATACTGATCCGCGGTCTTTTGGTAATCATGCTGCTGGGCAAGACAATAATGAACAATATCAATCCGTTCTTGAAATGTTGTTGCTCTACCTTTGGTCATAGCTTTCGTTCCCCCATTATAGGCTTTTAAGTTGCTATGACCATTATACTGCTTCATCCATTTATGGAGTTGATTTCGACTTGCAATCTTATATTTAACAAGTACCTGTGATTGTGACAATCCCCCGTAGAGATGGTCTTGTACTGCTTGAAGTTTAAGTTCCGCAGAGTAGCGGTTGTTATGTTCACGCTTAACGAATCCTTCACTACCCAATGCTTCGTAACGGCATCTCCATTTTCTTAAGGTTGACTGACTCAGACCGTACTTTCTCATTGCCTCTCTAACACCGATTTGGCTACTTTCAATATCCTTAATGATGGTATACATCTCTTGCGGGCTGTATTTTCCCTTGGACATATAAAACTCCCCCCACAGTAGTCAGGTTTTTTATTATTTAACCTGTCTACTATGAGGGGAGCATATCAATCGTATTAGCGACTTTTGGATGCCCCACTTTTCAGTCAACTCTCTCTGCTTCTTTTCGTCCCTGTTCGATATCTACCTTAGTTAATAAAGCTATGCCTGCTATGAAGAATACGATTAAAGCTAGGATTCCCAATTGGGCTGATCCAAATAGAATACCTACCAAACCAAAGATAAACGGACCCATAATGGCTGAAAATTTACTTGATACGTTTAGAAATCCGAAAAACTCTGCCGAACGTTTCCGCGGTATTAGCCTGCTAAAGATCGAGCGTGAAATCGCTTGGCTGCCGCCCTGAACGAATCCGACTGCCACGGCGAGGATATAAAAGTGAAGCGTGTTAGACATGAAATATCCAAACACCACGATAAGCAAATAGAAGGATAATGTGCCATAAAGTATCTTCTTCCCTCCAAAACGCTGTGCCAGCTTCCCTAATAGAATAGTGCTGGGGTAACCAATAAACTGAGTAATCAGAAGCGCCGTAATGAGGTCACTCGTTTGAATTCCAATTAAACTGCCATAGATCGATGCCATTAAGATTATCGTATTGATGCCATCACTGTAGAACCAGTAAGCAATCAAATACTTCAGTAATTGAGGGTATTGCCGAATGCCTATAAAGGTGTGCCAAATCCGCTTAAATCCCGTGGTTACATACTGCTTTACAGGCTGTCCCTTATTCTTCCTAACATCCTTCACATGCCGAAAGATAGGAAGCGAGAAGATGAACCACCATAAAGCCACCGATAGAAATACGATTTTAATCCCAATCTCGCCATCTGGCAATAAGAGCCATTGCGGCTTCTGAATCATCACTAAGTTTACAGCAAGCAGCACACCGCCGCCAATATATCCGTAAGCAAAACCCTTGGATGAAATATATTCCCGCTGTTCATCCGGCACCAAATCCGGTAACAGTGCATCGTAAAACGTATTGCCGCCAGTGAATCCAATCGTACCTAGAATGAATAACACGGATGCTAATACATAATCTCCACGGTCTACAAAATAAAATAAGGCACTGGCAACGATACCTGTATATGCGAACAACCTCAACATCATAACTTTCGAACCTGAATAGTCGGCTATCGCTCCAAGCACAGGTGCTAACACAGCAACGATGAACATCGCGATAGATTGAGTGAATCCCCAATATGAAGCAGCCAAATCAGGATTGTTCAAGGTAGCCGCCGCTACATCTTTATAGAATATGGGTAATACCGCTGCAATCATAGTCGTTGCAAAAACAGAATTAGCCCAATCATACATTAACCAAGACTTAATTGCTTTCGTATGCATTACCGTCCTCCTAACAGCTAAGAACTGGATGAATATAGGAAACCGAGACCCATACTCGATGGATCTCGGTTGGAATTAAGAAATCAGCTTGACCAGGTCGTTCGGAGTGAGCACAAGATAATCAGGCTGTGCTGATTTTAACAGTTCGACACTGTCTAAGCCCCAGCTTACAGATGCGATGGTTACATTTGACTTCTTACACGCTTCAATGTCTCTTAGTTCATCCCCAACATAAATAATATCGGCTTTGGCTACGCCTGTTTGTTTAGTAAATTTATTCAGGGTATGTTGTTTTCCGAATAACCCTTCCGATGAATAAATGTACTCAAAACAATCGAGTTGATGCCGTTTGAGAAAGTGATTAATATTTTCCTTGGAATTAGAACTCAAGATGGATAGCTGATGACCTATCTTTTTCAGTTCTAAGCAGGTCTCACGCATGCCATCAATCAGATCAATTTCTTCTAAAAATTCACTGTACTTCTTCTTAAACTCCGTGCCAATTTTCTTCATAGACAGCACCTTAATGTAAGGTATATCCAGCATTTTGAGCTTTTTGTGGATTGGCAGCTTCTGAAGCTCACTGTATTGTTCAGGCTTAATGGTCTGAAATCCATACTTCTCAGCGAGATAATTAAACGTTTTCACAACAGCTTCCAAAGAGTTAGCAATCGTACCGTCAAAGTCAAATACAAAGTGTTTGGTCATTAGATCTCCTTATTCAGCGCATAAGAGATAAGCAGACATACTGAATAGTGTTCATTATGTTTTGTTAAGTAAAGCTGCTGAACTTGCGCGCATCATGAATTAGATTTTATACCTATACTTTATCACGAACGAAGTGAAATTTGTATACTCATATTTGTAAATCCATTTCATCATGCGTCTCTCACTTATCGCTTGATAAACGATTCCGCCAGCAGCTTAAGGAAACGGTCCGTATCAACCTCTTCTTCATTTCCCATTTTGACAATTCTGATTTCGACTGGATCTTCTGGATTAGCATCAAAGAAAATTAATTGGTTTGGATCTTTAACATGGGCGTTATAGCCGCATTTCTGTAAGAAATCCTGAATTTGTTGAAGGCTGGGCGTTTGATCTCCTTCGGTAAAGATAAGCCCTTTTAAATTACGCTCCTCGCCTTGCTCCTTCAGATGATCAATTCTAAATTGAAATACCCATTCCATGGCGCATCGCTCCTTCTTTTGTTCGAATTTGATATGTAATTTCGATTACAAAGGTCTTTGCAATGTATAGAGTTCATCTTCAACCGCAGCCATTCTGTCCACAATCAACCGTTTAGCATCCTCTACACCTTTATTGTAGTATACTGGCCCAATGTGCTGCATTAAAAATACTAAGAGATTCTCTGCTGCCAGCTCGCCAATCGACTCAGAACGTTCAGTCTCAAAATAACGAATCAATTCATTAATCATGCTTTGTTTTTGCTCTTTGGATAAGTGTATAGGTATCATGCTTCGCTATGCCTCCATTGCATTAATGTGCCCCTTCTTTTTTCCTTGAAACATAAGTATACATTAAAAATCCAACGATCAGAATAATGCCAAGTGACAGCATTGCGCCCGTCCCGTAGTGATCCATCAGCGCTAATGCTTCATCTTTAAAATAAAATATAACAAATCCCTCAGCCATGAAACGTACCCCTCGACCGATGAAACACCCAACAATGAATCGTGTCATATTAAACCGCACAATACCGCTTAAGATCGTAAATACTTTGAAGGGAATGGGCGTAAATCCCGAGATAATAACCGCCGCGGTCCCATATTTTTCAAAAAGCTTCTCAGCTTTATCTATTATGGAAGCAGAAGCAAACCGGTTCAGAAAAGGGCGCCCCAGCTTCACGCCAAGTGAATAACCAAACACTGCTCCAAGTACAGAGAAGATCGTGACATACATGCCATATATTAAGGACTGATTAGGATTTGCAAGGGCCAGCGGAATTAAAAAGGTGTCCGGAGGTATTAGAAAAAATGATGATTCCGTAAATGATACAATGATTAATCCAAGTACCCCCATGGATTCAAATACGTCTTGAAACCAATCTAAAATGTGATGAATATATTCCATGATTCCCTCCTTATTGTGGTTTATGTTTTACCATGTTATGTTCTTGAACATTCCATTCCTTATAAAACTGATGAAGAAACTGCTCCATAAATTGATGTCTTTGATCAGCAATTACTTTCGCACAATCCGTGTTTAATAAGGATTTCAACTTCAGCAGCTTCTCGTAAAAATGATTTACCGCTGTATTCTCGCCATTCCTATACTGCTCAACAGTCATTTGATCACGCGGCGGGATTTCGGGATCGTAGATGGGATGCCCTTTTGCCCCGGCATAAACAAAAGTTCTGGCAATCCCTATCGCCCCTATCGCATCAAGACGATCAGCGTCCTGCACTACCTTGCCTTCTAATGAACTCATCGGTTCACCATGCCCTCCATTATAGGACATTGTAGCAATAATCTCTATGATCTGAGTGATGTCTGCTGAATCGACCTCATGATCTTCCAGCCATTGTGCGATATGCTGCAGTCCAACAGCCTTAGATTCAACAATTTTCTCATCTGCTAAATCGTGGAATAATGCTGCTAATTCACAAATATATCGATTCGCCCCCTCATGGGCAGCAATCTGTTTGGCAAGCTCACTCACCCGATAGATATGCCACCAGTCATGGCCCGTGCCTTCCTTTAATAATTCACGCTTGACATAGCTCCTGGCTTGTACAATGATGGATGGATTCATATATTCAGCCTCTCTTTTTCACACTTTGTTTACTTTACAGCTTTGTTGTTCATGTTCGTTGATATATTTTGCACTTAAGGCTTCTTCAAAATATAAATGATAGTGAAGGCTGCATCTCGGATTAAATGCTGCCTTGCAATTCGGACAGCTGTAACCTGATGTTAAATATACCTCTATGGTTAGCTCAGTACTGCATGCTCCACAACAGACCGCCTTCACTTGCCAGTCGGCTAATTGCCATACCTGTGATCGATGATTCGAAGCTTCTTCATGGCAGTAGTAACAGCAGTAATACGTATCACAGCATTTAAACTTGATAGCCATTCGATCTGTCTCGCCATGATAATGCTTGCATCTGGTTTGCTCATCTATAGCACCTATTATATGTACCATTCTTACGCCTCTGTTCATATGTTTTCTATTGACTGCTGAAGGATACTGTACAAATGTACACTTATCCCATTAAACATAACATTATGACTGTACTTCAAACCGTTTTTCATTGCAATATGTATGGACCCTAAATTGTCTGGGTGAATAATCGAGATCAATCGTTTGCGCCCTAGTTGGATTAATCCATGCTGCTTCCAAGCTGCAGCCGTTTCATACCCGTAACCTTGCCGCCAATAACGCTTACAAATCCAATACCCTATTTCGAGTTCTTGAACACCATTAATATATTGGGGCACTAGTCCTGCATGACCTACAAAATCATCCGTCTGCTTATGAAATGCAAGCATTAGCCCCGTACTTTCTTCTGGACCGTACCAATGCAGCAGCTTCTGCAAACGAATTTCGGTTTCCTTCCAAGTCCATGGCACGCCTCGACCAATAAATTGCATCACTTCAGGGTCACTTGTTAACTGGTAGAGATACTCTATATCCTGGTCGGTATATTTTCTAAACCTTAAACGTTCCGTTTCTATCAATACCAGCCCTCCCCGCATATAAATCCGTCCTCTAAACTCAAAAAAAGAATGGCTTCGCTTTAAGTAACGACAGCCATCCTTATCCATCTCTTAAATTGTTCAAAGTCACCGGGTAATGACTAGTTACCTCGTAAATGTAATGAAATCGGTATTGACCGGTTCAAAACCTTCAAGTTTAAGATATGAAGACATTTGCCCCCTATGATAAGAACCATGCATAGCTACATGGATAAGTATATCACGAATCGAGGTGGAGAAAGACATCCCTTTACTATTCTTATAGGTAATTGTTAAATCATCACCATTTGCATTAAGAGAATTCAACACACGATCGAAACCTTGTTGATTCTGGTGCATTAACTGTTCGCATGCTTCTAATTTCAGCTCAGGCCAGATAGGCAATCCTGAATTGTCCTGCCCATTTATTCTCGCCAGCCACACCTGTTCAGCAGCTAACATATGTGAAAATAATGTCATAGGTTTATCAGGCAACGGTTCTGCTTGCTTTAATGCATTTAAGATGCGGTCATTCGCCCATCGGAGGTGTTCGTACATACGAGTTAAGCTTGAGTTCATTTGCCATCCCTGCCTTTACTATTCCATAACCACTTAATACAGCTGATTCTAACAGCCAAATAGCCAGTACATAACAGGATCAACATGATGAATACATAAGGTAAACTATTAATGTCAAATTGTACACCAGTAGCAGTTTGATGACTGATATAATCGACACTCTCATATTGATCCATGATGTCTGGTGTATAATGTTTACGCCTTAAGTAAGCCATAATCCCAATGGTTCCAATATAAAGAAGCATAACAAAAACTGAGAAGATGACCGCTTCAATGATAAACTTTAGACGCATTTGACCTCCCATGCTTATGATGCTCTACCATCATGAAATAATTTCCAATAACCATAATTTGATTCTAAAGTTAAAACACAACGGATGCAATCTATATTCAGACATACTGGGGCTGTTCGATCATTTTTTTGATTTCTTTATTCCGATCATGTATAAATTCTTTCATATAACGAGCTAGCAGCAAGCGTTCTACCATTTTACCTAACAGGCCATACGGCGCTTCGAAAACTAATACATCCGTCATCTTCGTCTTGCCGTCTACTTCCTCGAACGAATGCACATGTCGTAATGATTTAAAGGCACCCTGCTGCATCTCATCCACGAATAGATAAGGTCTTTGATATTCTACAATTTTAGAAGTAAGAGTTTGACGCAGGCCTAAATGAGTAGCTTCGAATGTCACCGTCTGATTGAGTCCAATTGGGCCGCTGGTTACTCCGCGAACTGCCTTTTCCTTCGTATGTTTCCACACCGTTTTGGTATGGATCGTAATATCTCGAGCAGCATCAAAGCATACCTCAATCGGTGCATCGATCATAATACTATCAATAATTTTAATCATCACTGGGCCTCCATGCAGTAATTGTCTGTACATTTAGTTATTTCTATCATCAAATGACTTGACCACGGTTGCGTTCATGTATTTATACTGCTGTACAAAATGTTCAGTTGATCTCCATCCTTATGGGCGATAAGTTGAAGCCTATCTAAACTTACGAACACTTCCCCCTTATGTTCAAATGCATCTACGCCCTGCTCATATTGATCTTGCCTCAACAATTGCACGGGTTCACGGTTCGGGAAGATAAATGTATACTCATATCCCACGTGATCCATATACGAATAAAAGACTAGTGCACGAATATAACAGGTTCCATCGATTTGTATCAGCTTATATTCCGCTTCTTGACGGGGATAAATCTCAAGTTGATCCGATATGACAGCATATTGCGGGGAATACTTTATTAATGTATTGATATCGCTGATGGACAGGGGCAGACCTAGATGCCTACGCTGCATGGCAGCCAAGAGGGAAATTATTTTACTGAGTGACAATAATATGAATGCGGCCAAGATACACACTAAGGCCATTGGACTTCCAAAATAAATAGATACGACACCAAGGCCTATGAGTTAAATAAGCCAAGGCATTTTGAAAATATATCATTTCACCCTCCTTTGTTTACAGTTTTTTTCCATACCACATTATAATGGCTTTCTTTGGGGATTACAATCCTTGACAAAACGCCTACACTCCATTAAGAAAATCATCTTTCAATTCATCCTGCGTATCCCAGATCGACCAAGCCGCTTCAAGCAAATGACCTTCTAAGTCCCTGAAATAAAAATATTTGGCCTCGCCATTTCCTAGTGTATGTAATTCATCGACCGATACGCCTTTTTCTTTTAACTTGGCATGGGTCCACTCAATATCGGGGCAATTGATGGCCATAACAGGGAAGGGCTTATCATTTCGCATTAACTCAAGCGACTGCTTGTTCGTCGTTTCAATTAAAACTAATGCA
>CAYUSG010000043.1:0-25750 GCA_964447355.1 uncultured Paenibacillaceae bacterium | reverse complement strand
AAGGGGGCTTTTTTTGTTCAAACCTCAAAATTACTTCTTAACAGGAATGCTCCTTTAATACATATCCTAATTCACGTAGAACAGAACAGCATGAAAACCTTTTCATAATTTGGATAAAATAAAACTTCCAGTTTCAATTAACGTTAGTCCGACTAGAAGTTTCGTTGGTGTTCAAGAACATTTATATATAGTAATCTTGTAATGGCTTCGTGGAGTACCTTACTTTTAACTCATGCGGTAAAATCTCTCTGGGCTGATCTGCTTTTCCCTTAGTAATAATGTCATGCAGCTTCTCAACGGAGCGGTATCCAATCTTATAGGCAGGCTGTGCAATCGTCGTCAGCTTAGGAATCATCATTTGCGCCATGCGAATATCATCGAACCCGACAACCGAGACTTGATCTGGCACTTTAATGCCTTGATCGTGCAGATAGGATATGACACCCATAGCGAATTCATCTGATGCCGCAAACACGGCTGTAAGACGGGCATCACGCTTGAAAAGACGCTCTGTTGCCTTATAGGCTTCTTCAAATCGATATTTGGCAAATTCCACATTGGATTCGTTATCAAGAATCCCGTTATCTACGTTCGCTTTCAGGAACCCATCATATCTCGGTCCCCCAGATATGGACTCCCCTAGAGGAAAGCTGATCATTCCAATCTTCCGATGACCTTGTGAAATCAAGAAGTTGACCGCGTCATAGGCTGCAAGCTCATCATCAATTTCAACTGAAGGCACATCTTCGTAATCCGAATGCGTTGACGCTAAGACAAGCGGAAAATGAAATTGTTTCATCGCTTGATAATATTCCTCGTAGAACGTATCACTCGCAAATAGGATGCCATCGACCTGCTTTTCATAAAAGCCTTGAAAATAGTCGATCAGTCTAGTCTTATTCCGGTCTGTATTGCTAATGAGCAAGGTATAGCCCAGTTCAATAGCTGCATCCTGCATACCGCGAATGACGCCGGCGTAATAAGGATTTTCTATATCGGGAATAAGAACACCCAGCGTATGTGTTCGCTTGTAGATCAAACCTCTGGCAAGTGCGTTCGGTTGATAATTTAGCTCTTGTATGGCTTGTAGCACTCGCTCGCGCTTATTCTCGACGACGGCCTCTGGTGAATTCATAACCCTGGACACCGTGCTAATCGATACTCCAGCCAGCTTAGCAACATCTTTTATCGTTGGTTTCATGTGAAATCTTCCTTTGTGTTTCGCAAATATGAAAACCTTTTCAAAATAATTATACGTCTTGCCCTTGTTTTTTTCAACCGTTTTTTCTGGTCATAACAGAAGAGTGCAAGCATGGAAGTATGCTTGCACTCTTCTGTTGTTTCTACACCCTAACATCTAGGTTCTTACCTAAATGCGGATGCTGAGAAACCGCCTGCTGGACCTGTGCGAAATCTTGGAGCAGGGTATGAGCTTGCTGCGTACTAGCTTCTTTCACTTGATTGAACATCGCTAGCCCAACCGCTTGTTTTAAAGCGCTCGCACTGTTCAGTGCTTGATGTACCGAGTGTCCTATTTGCATAGAAACCTCCAGCTTTTGTATAGTGATAGTAACCGATTGGCTCAATGTCATCATACCACAATGGAGGCGAACAAGTATGAATCGATTCGTTCGACGCATCAAATTTATTCTTAATGTGAAACGTTTCTTGCCTTTTCTCGTTGATTTTTTCCGTTCTAAGGAAGTTCCTTTATCTCACAAAGTGATCTCTATATTATGCATAGCAGGGTATGCTTGGTTTCCTTTTGATGCGATCCCTGATTTCTTAGTCGTATTGGGCATTGTTGATGATTTTGCGATTCTAGGGCTAGTCTTACAGTTTCTAGTCAAGCTCGCGCCTCCATCGTTACAAGAAAAGTATCATTTGAAGTGATCGCTGGGATAACCGCTACTATACCGCTTATTCGGTCCAAATTTCCCTATGAATAAATTGGTAATAACTGGATTGTTGAAAACTATCCAAGATATCTTGGCATTCTTCAACCGTCAACTCTTTGAGCCACATCTTGTATTTGTGATCCCTTTGAGATTCATCTTCCGTCGGATCGAAAAAGACAGTATTACATTTGAAGTAATTAAAATATGCTTTACAGCTGTTGCATTCCCCAGAGCAGCCTTGTCCGCTACAAATTAACTCCATAAAGTCTACTCCTTTCAAAACAGTTTCATAACCTATTATGATACAGGCAAACCGCTCTATACCTTCCATAATATCCCTCATATTTTTTTCGAAAATCACATTTAATAATGATGTTTTATGACCATAATAACAGGGATTATGATGTTATTTACGAAAGGCGGAGGGATAAACATTGGAAAAAATCGCAGTTGAATCAACTTTAAGTTCAGTCAAATTACAATTACAGCAAAAGGGATATGAAGTCGTAGACCTTGAGGCAACACAACAGAACTACATTCCTGGCATTAGCTGCTGTGTGATTTCCGGTCAAGATAAAGATGTGATGGGAATTACCGATAAAATAATGGATGTCCCGCTTGTGAATATTCACGGGATGAATTCGAATGAGGCAGTCACCCAAATTGAACAGAAAGTAAAACAGTTCGCCGCAGCACAACGTTAATAACAACAAGAGGCCTAATCAACTAACCGATAAAGGCCTCTTTTGCTTTTCTCAATAACTTATTCAGTGATTATAAGGCTTATTCCGCACGGCAAACCTTAACACTGTGAATTCGCTTCTCATCAGCTTCTTCGACTTTAAACACGAATCCGTTAAATTCGATCAGCGGTTTCTCGTTCTCGCCTGGAATTCGACCCAGCTGACCAATCACAAAGCCGCTTAGTGTTTCATAATCTTCAATGGGGAGTTCTACCTGTAAAAAGGCCTTAACATCATCTAAACTGATGGAGCCGTTCATTAGAAATGTGTGCTCGTCCAGCTTCTGAATTTCCCGTTCATCTACGTCATGCTCATCGAATATATTCCCAACAATTTCTTCGAGCAGGTCCTCAGTGGTAACAATACCAGCCGTTCCGCCATATTCATCCACCACTACAGCCATATGTACCTTCGTTTTCTGCAAATCTTTAAACAAGTCATCCGCACGTTTCGAAGCAGGCACCATATATGGCTTGCGAATGATCGCATTTAATTGGAATGCTTTCTCATCACAACCATCCATGAATTGAATAATATCCTTCACATGTAGAATACCGATGATGTTATCCATATGTTCTTCATATACAGGCACACGTGTGTATTGCTCCACATTGATCAGCTCTACTGCCTCCTTAAGAGTCGCATGAATAGGCAGCGCCACAATATTCGTCCGATGGGTCATTACATCCGAAACAATAATATTATCGAACTCAAAAATGTTATCGATCATGATCTTCTCATCTTCTTGAATGGTGCCGCGTTCCTTACCTACATCAACCATCATGCGAATCTCTTCCTCTGTAACATGCTCTTCATCAGCATTCGGATCAACACCGAATAATCTCACTAATACGTTGGTTGAGAACGTTAGGAGTTTGACAAAAGGCGATGTTATCTTGGACAGTATCGTTAACGGTCTAGCGGCCAGCATCGCTATAGGTTCAGCCTTCTTCATCGCTAACCGCTTAGGCACTAATTCCCCAAGCACCAATGTAAAATAAGATAACAGCAACGTGATCAACACTACGGAAGCCGTTGCTAACACATGCTTCGGAAGGGGAACACCACTATCATACAAATAATCCGATAATCGGCCGGCAAAGCTCTCGGCGGCAAAGGCACTGGCCATGAAACCTGCAAGCGTAATGCCAATTTGAATGGTCGCTAAGAATCGACTGGGCTCACTTAACAAATGATGGACCAGCTTCGCCTTTTTGTGACCTTCTTCCGCCATCATTTTTATTTTTGTATCATTTAACGAAATAAGTGCGATCTCAGACCCGGCAAAAAAAGCATTTAGTATAATCAGGACAAATAAAACCAATAATTCCGAAAGCAAGACTGCCAACCTCCCTTGCTTGTTTACGAACGCAATGATTTCACTATCATCTCCATCTCTAAACCTTTTTATCCAATACGGAACGCCTGACTACATGCTACTTTCGTTTCCCTAGAAACAGCTTTTTGACTTGGACAGCCGACTTCTCTAATAACAACGTGGCTTTATTCATTCGGTTGTACCATTGCTTAATTGTTTCCAGCAGCCATGAAGGGAGCCGAACACCCGCGATCATAGGATACAAACGATGATAAGCCCATTCCAGATGCTCCCACCTGTGATCACTGCCAGACTTCACATATTCGGACACATCCAGTACCTTGCCCCTGCCTTGCTGCAGCAGTACATTTTTCAAATGGATATCCCTAGGGTTCAATCCTTGTTCACGCACATATTGTCTTGCAGCTTCTACATCCTCCATCACCCGCTTCGGGACCTTAATCCCCTGCATAAGGCAATCGTACAAGGTTACCCCTTGCTCATAACTCATAACTAGAAAATTCTCGCCCGAGCCATAATAAATGGGAAAATATATGGAACCTTTAAGGCACTGATAAACATAGGCCTCTGTCTCCTTCTTATCTATGGCCTGCGGGGTGTAGAACTTAAATGCAAGTTCGGGAATAGCTTCGCAATAAAATACTGCTGCATCCGTACCTATGCCAATGCAGCGCAGCCCTTGCGGGTATGATTGTATAGTAACGGGGCGATTATTCGCGTTGCCTTTCACCTTCACCTGTTGAAGCAAAGGCATGATCGCTTGCCAACGTTGTGGATCCATCAAGTCCCTCCTCGCTATCTATTCAATATCTTATGTTATCATGTATCATCCCAGCTAGTAACGCAGCGCTGTCAATAATATTGTATCAATCATAAAAGTCATACTTATGTTATTTTATATAACATAAGATCAATAATTCAGTGTATAATGTTATTAAATATGACTTAAAGATTGACTTTTTCATATAAAACGGTAGAATATTAACTATTAAAATGATTTATTTTTATTTCATTGTATCACGATGTTATTTAACATTACATAAAATACGTCAACATTGATGTTGATGTAACGCGGGCAATGCAGCCCTCCACTGCTTCTTTATCACTTAAGCCAGTACAATTGCTGTACTTTTGACTTAGGGATAGGAATGCGTTGGAGGGCTTTTATATATATTTTAGAATCAATTACTGGAGGGAATAACCGAATGAAAGCAGCTGATTTATTCGTCTTGAAAGATGAGAAAATGAAAGTATTGCACTTAACAATGATCGCATTCTTTATCACCTTTGTCACCTGGTTCAACATGGCACCGCTTGCCACCACAATGATGAGTTCAACTGGATGGTTAACCCCTGAACACATGGCGGTCCTTGGCTTGTTAAACGTTGCTTTAACGGTCCCCGCCAGGGTGATCATCGGAAGCCTCTTAGACCGCTTCGGTCCGCGTAAAGTGTTCAGCCTGCTGCTGATCACTATGTCCATTCCCGCATTTGTATTCGCTTTTGGTCAGACATGGGCTCAACTGGCAATCTCTCGGCTGCTGCTGAGCTGTATCGGTGCTGGATTCGTCATTGGAATCCGTATGGTATCTGAATGGTTTCCACCCAGATCCATCGGTTTCGCGGAAGGCTTCTATGCGGGTTGGGGGAATTTCGGTTCAGCCTTTGCGGCAATGACCTTGCCATGGATAACACTCACGCTTATCGGCGGTGACAACGGATGGAGATACGCTATCGCTCTAACTGGCTTGATTTGTTTAATATACGGCTTCATCTACTATGCAAATGTTAAAGATACACCTGAGAATAAAGCTTACTTCAAGCCCAGGAAGGCCTCTGCCCTAGAGGTAAGCAGTTGGAAAGATCTACTCCAGCTCATCGCATGGACATTACCTTTAGTAGGTGTGCTTGGGCTGTTATCATGGCGGTTAGGCAATACTAATTTCTTAGACAGCACTGCCAGAAATATTATTTGGGGTGTACTGGGTATCGTCTTTATTTATCAAGTTATACGAATTCTGCAAGTAAATGTTCCAATTCTCAGGAAAGGTGTACCTGAAGATGATCGCTATGCATTTAAAAATGTAGCTGCACTAAATACTACTTATTTCGCTAATTTTGGGGCGGAACTTGCGGTTGTATCCATGCTGCCAGCCTTCTTCCAGGCTACCTACAATTTATCGCCAACTTCTGCGGGACTGATCGCATCCTCCTTTGCTTTTGTCAACTTATTCGCTCGTCCCCTTGGAGGCATTCTATCCGACCGCATGAGCAATCGCAAAGGGGTTATGCTCACTTATATGATAGGCATTACGATTGGCTTCGCGTTAATGGGTTTAATGGAGGGGTGGCCTATTGTCCTCGCTGTAGCGATTACGATTCTCACTTCAGTCTTCGTCCAAGGAGCTGAAGGGGCAACTTTTGCGCTTATCCCTATGATTAAGAAACGGCTGACCGGTCAAATTGCTGGTATGGCTGGGGCATATGGCAATGTTGGAGCTTTAACTTACCTGACGATCTTAACTTTTGTTTCACCTTCAACCTTCTTTTTCATTCTTTCCGGCGGGGCTCTTGTAAGCTTCTTAGCTTGCCTCTTCATGCTAGAGGAACCAAAACATGCTTTTGCTGACGATTATGCAACGTCTTCTGTAGATCAGCAATTGGCTGGGTTTGACGCCCCATTGCGAGTTCGAACTTCAGAAGCGCCTACATTTAAATGATTCGATTGCACTCTATAGGTTAAACAGCAACATCCCGAGGAGTCTGCACTCATCGGGATGTTGTTATTTTGCTATAATACACGGCGTGCCGTGATATATTTCTTGCTCCAATATCCGCTGGTGATCGAGCTGTATTTTACGCCGCCTTCACCATACGTATGAATCATTTGTCCGTTACCTACATACATGCCAACGTGTCCTATCTTTTTGATGCCGCTGTACTTCTCTCTTGGCGGTGTAGAGAAGAACACTAAATCGCCTACCTCAAGATTCGCTTTCTTCACATAAACGCCTTCTCGCGCTTGATCTCTGGATACACGAGGCAATGTAATACCTGCTTGCTTCGCAAAGACCGTTTTCACGAAGGATGAGCAGTCGAACGTTCTGGTTTGTCCATATTTTGCCCCAAACACATAAGGGGTGCCAAGATACAATCTAGCCCTTAGGACAAGTTCAACTTTCAGATGGTCATCCTTAGACAGCACGCGTCGCGCGCCCAAAAATTGGTCCATGTAGTCACTAAGACGCTTCTTAACTACCTTATCCTGGGTTTTAGACGCTGTAACAAAATAACCATTACCTATATAAATCGCAGTGAAATAAGGATCACCTGATGTACCGAAGAATAAAGCATCTCCATATTTCAAAGCTTTCCGATCTTTAATAAGGATGTTACCATAACGCGATTGACTCTTCAGACTTCTCGGATAATCATAACCCAATTGGTTAAATATAAAATAAGTGAGCCCGCTGGAATTAAAGCCTTCATCCGGGTTCTCTCCGCCCACTGTATATTCGTCGCCCACCAGCTTCTTGGCTAAAGATACCGCGTCCATATCTCCTGTGCGTTGATAAGCTTCTGCTTGACCAGGCTGTATAACTGTTACTGCCATGGCTAGCATTAATGTAAGCATTAACGTATGTCGCATACGTTTTAACATGTTACCCCTCCTAGTCTTGTTTTCGGCGCTTGGCCCTTTACAAGGGTAACATTGCATGTCATCCATTTCATTGCCAAATAATTGGGTTTAGAATCACAATTAGGAATCAACTGTAAATATTACATAACACTCAAAAAAGCCGCCTTCCTCATCCAAGGAAAACGGCTTTTATGTACAGGAGCTAAGCTCCGATTTGATGTTTGGTTAACACTGTGTTTTGATTCAAAGAAACATAAACAAGCTTATAATAGCTAGATTCCAAGAACTCGCGGTAGATCCTCTCCTTGCCTTCCATCATCAAGCTCGATACCCATGCTTTAAATTTAAGCAGCGTTGTTTCTTCATCCTCCGAAGGATCATAATAGACCGTACTGCACTTAAAATAATTTTGGTAGGCCATACAACGAACACAATCCACCGTATCGAACTCAATTAGACTGTGGCAATGATTACATGTCAATCTGATTCCCCCCATTGTTAGAATTATGCACATCCATTAACACGGTATAACCTTAGTATGTAGATGTCTTCTCCATTATATACAAGGGGGCATACAAATTTTGTCACTTTCAGTAGGTGAAACCATAAAATTTTTCGACACGGTCAATCGCCTCGAGGACAAGCCCAACAAGGCATCTCAGCTTCTTATTTAGAATCCAGATATTTGCTCAGTATTGCTCCAACATCTTTCAAATGAAGCTTCGTTGAATTAGAGGCCTCAGCCGCATCCCCGGCTTTGACTGCTTGAAAAATGCGAATATGCTGCCTGAATAATTCATCGGCTACCGCTTGATTGGCATAAAGCTCAACCCGGCGAATATGCTGGATTGCTGTCTCCACATAGTTCATCATGGAGTCAAATAGCTGGACCATTAACGAGTTATGGGTCATAGCCGCCAGTGATTGGTGGAAGAGCAGGTCCAAGCGTTCTCCTTCCAAATCATTGCCCAGCGAACGTTCCATCTCTTGAATTATGTTATCTAATCCCTTTACATCTTCATCTGTCCGCTTCTCTGCCGCAAGCGCTGCAATCGATACCTCTAAAGCCAAGCGAACTTCTAACAACTCTTGAAAAAGAACTTTATTCATTCGCAGGGAGTCTGCTTCGGGCAGCTCAATTCGATCATGGTGTGCTGCAATAACACGACAGCCGCCTCCTTGGCGAATCTCAATCAACCCCATAGCCTTTAAGGCGCTGAGAGCTTCTCTCATCGTTGAACGGCCAACGCCGAATTGCTCTGCCATCTCCTTGGTAGAGGGCAGCTTATCTCCTACTTTAAGCGTGCCATCCCTAATCATAGCGTGCAGCTGGTTCGTAATTTCCTCGTAATGATTGATTTTAGATAATTTCGTAAACTGCATGCGTTTCCCCCATTTATGATCCCTAGAAGCAAACCTGTTTCATAACATCTCCGTCACTCAAGACTTATCCAATAATGATTGCGAATACTTTACCAGGACCGTGAACACCAATCGTCAGATCATTCTCAATGTCAGCAGACCGGCTCGGCCCAGATATGAAATGGATTCCTGCAGGAAGCAATTCCCTGCCGGCATGATCAAACCGTTCTAGAATATCCCCCAGCTTGGTTGTTATCCGTTCCTTGGGTAAGATTGCCATAAGCAATGTAGGCAGCAGACTGACCGACCGACCTTTATGCTTCGCAGAAAGCACAGTAAGGGACCCTGTGTAGGCCGCAGCATAATCCGCCATGACAATCCCGATATCCGCCTCAGCCGCTCGAGCCTTCCAATACTCTGCTTCATCTGTATTCCAGACAGAGAAGCGAGTATCCTTCAATTCCTGCTCGAGCAACAAATCGGCTAATTCTTGCTCATCTTGCCGTATGACATACTTCGCGCCGAGCTCTTCAGCTTTATTCACAATAAAGCGCTTAGCTTCTTCCATGGAGCTTAGCCTAACGACATAACCGCCCACATTCTGAAAGTTTTCAGTGAAATGAGCCACTCGTTCTTCCTCCGACCATTCGAAGTCCCTCCAGAAATCGGGTGCGCCGCGAAAAGGATGTTCGGGTTGCTCTGTGATTCTTGGGCGCTTCAGGCGCGATGCGATGTTATTCATGAAGGCTTGCTGCTTTTCTCTGGCTTGCGCTTCTAATCGTTGCAAAAAAGCTTGATGATCTTCAACCATGCTTGCCCCCTCCTTTACGCTCTTGAATCAGTTTCTTCATTCTTTCTTTGGCACCAGGGTCCATCTCCTGTAAGGTCTCACGAATTTCCTGCTCCAATGTTCCCCACTGATCTCGGAAGGTTTGCTTGGCAAGCGCTGGGGTATGGCGATAACTATTCCAGCCCTTTAATGGTCCGACCTTCGCTTTAATAACCCCGTCTCGAACGACCAACTTCTGCCCGAACTGTCCAAGCTTCAATACTCGGCGCAAGGTTGCACTGCTAGACATCACAGATGCATAACCCTTCATTGCTACACGCTCCGCTGCCGGGCTGTAACCCTGCTCCACTTTGCGTCTTCGCAAGTAGACAAGCATGTCGTGAAGCGGAATCTTCACCGGACAAGCTTCGTAACACGCGCCGCATAAGCTTGAAGCGTTGGCAATATCGTCCCATTCCGCTACATTCTTATTCAGCGCTGGAGTAAGGACCGCTCCTATCGGACCGCTGTAGGTTCCGCCGTACGCATGCCCGCCGATATGCCGGTAAACTGGACATGCGTTTAAGCATGCGCCGCAGCGTATACAGTTCAACAGCTCTTGGAACTCTGGGTCCCCGAGCTGGTTAGAACGGCCGTTATCAACGATAATAATGTGCATTTCTTCAGGACCGTCCGCATCTTGCCCGCGCTTAGGCCCGGTAATGCCCGACATATATACCGTAAGCTTCTGACCTGTGGCCGAGCGCGGCAGCAAGGTGGCCATCACTTCAAGATCCGCCCAGCTTGGTATAATACGCTCCATCCCCATTAAGGTAATCTGCGTCTTCGGTACGGTGGTGACCATCCGTGCATTGCCTTCGTTCTCGAACAATACCATAGACCCTGTTTCTGCAATCGCAAAATTACAGCCAGTCATACCAATATCCGCTTGCAGGAACTTCTCACGAAGCTTCTTGCGCACGAAGCCTGCTAGAATCGTAGTATCCGGCGGCAAATACTCCCCTGCTTCCTTGGAGAGCAGCTCAGCAATTTGCTGCTTGTTCTTATGAATGGCAGGGATGATAATATGCGAAGGGGTTTCACGTGCAAGCTGAATAATATACTCCCCTAGATCGGTCTCAACCGCTTCGACTCCAATTCCCTCCAACGCACGATTCAAGTGAAGCTCTTCGGTCACCATGGATTTGGATTTCACTACAGATTCTGCCTGCTTCTGCTTCGCAATGGCTAAAGAAATCTCAACAGCCTCTTCGCCAGTGTTGGCAAAATGCACATGCACCCCATTAGCTCTAGCATTCTCGACGAATAGATTCAAATAATAATCCAAATGCGCTATCGTATGCAGACGGATCTGACGTCCTCTTTCGCGCCACTGATCCCAGTTGCCGTGCTCTTCTGCCGCTTGGATTTTACCGCTGCGTAATTTTTCAGTAGTATACTTAACGGCCTTTCTCAGAAACTCATTGTTTAAAGCCAGCTCTGCTCTTTGTTTGACGGTGTTGGGTCCGTTTAATTCGCCTCTCATGCCCCTTTCACCCCTTCATATAGAAGCTCTGCTAAATGCATGACCTTAATCGGTTGATTGCGATAATGCAGGTTCCCCGCGATATTCATCAGACAAGCCATGTCTAAGCCGACCAACACCTCTGCTTCTGTTTCCAGCACATGGTCTGCTTTCTCCGTAACCATTGCGCCGGAGATTTCCGCCATTTTCACCGCGAAAGTACCGCCAAAGCCGCAGCAATCCTCGGCAAAAGGAAGGGGGACAAGCTCTAATCCTCTCACTCTCTCCATTAACGTGATAGGCTCATCCTTCACCCCTAAGATCCTGCTGCCATGACATGAGGGGTGATAGGTGACTTTGTGCGGATAAGTCGCTTCCAGGTCCGTAACACCCAGCACATGGATTAGAAATTGTGTAAACTCATATGACTTTTGCTCAAGCTGATGAGCCTTCTCCAGATACACCGGGTCATTCTCGAATAATTTAGCATAATGATGAATCATGCCCGTACATGAGCCTGAAGGCGAGACTACAAAATCACTGTCCTCAAATGCTTCTAGAATGGTCTTAGCTGTCTGCCTTGCTTCCTCCCAGTAGCCGCTATTGTACGCTGGCTGACCGCAGCACGTCTGAACAGGCGGGAAATCCACAGCCACACCATATCGTGCTAATAGCCTAACGATGGCTTCAGCTACCCTTGGATAGACTGCATCACTTATACAGGTTACAAACAGAGAAACTTTCATGTCGCTCCTCCTTCGAGTTTATATTCATCAGGTTATCAGACAAGTTAGGCGCATATATATTGAAAACGCTTAAATCATAGCATGGAGCTTCCAGAGAGATTGTGTTTGTCTCAACCACTGCAAGAAGCTCCATCAGCATCTATTTATACCGTTGTTACAGGGATTTCTTTCTCACTTAACGCTTCTAAAATATCCGCGGAGACCTTACGATCCGTAATGATCGTATTAACATGGTTCAGCCCTGCCACATACGTAAAAGCCTGAACCCCAAACTTGCTGGAATCCGCCAGCAAATAGACCGCATCGCTCATCTCTATCATCTTCTGCTTCACTCTGGCTTGCAATTCATTGGATTCACTAATCCCTCGCTTCAAATGAACACCTTTACAAGATAGAAATGCTTTTTCCACGTGGTACATATCAAGAGATCGTTCCGCAAGCGGACCAACAAAGGAGAGTGAGCGAGGAGCAAGGATGCCGCCCGTTGAGATGACTTCAACCTTCTCCTTGTTGCTTAATTCTGTAGCTGCTTTGATAGAGTTCGTCAGGACTGTAAGTGGAATGTCAGGCAAATAAGAAGCCATGTACCATGCCGTTGTACTCGCATCCAATAGAATACGGTCATGAGGCTGAATCAGCTTCACTGCTTCTTGCGCAATGCGTTTCTTCTCTTCCGCGAAAGTCACTTCCCGTTCGAAAAATGGAATTTCCGACTGCTGGTCCTTTACACTGACGGCCCCGCCATGGGATCGGCGCAGCCGCCCCGCTTCTTCAAGTCGATCCAAATCTCTGCGAATGGTTTCTTCTGTAACCTGGCAAATTTCGCTGAGCTCAGTGACCCGAATACTGCCTCTTTCATTGACTAATTCAACGATTTTCTCATAACGTTCCGCAACTAACATACTCTACCTCTTTCCTGCCGATTGAAAATAACTAACAATCTCATATCCTGTTTACTTCAAGGAATCTGCCGTATGCTTCATTCCATGCTCCGCTTTCTTGTGGTTCATAAGTGGCTATCTCAAAGGAATCACGAATCACCTTCCGCGCCTCCCAAATCGATGAGAACTGGCCGCCCGCAATCCATTGCACTGCCAAATTCCCTATCGCACTGCCTTCAGAAGGACCCGCCCACACTGGCTTACCAATGGCGCTTGCAGTCCATTGACATAACAGGACGTTATGGATACCGCCGCCTACCATATGCAGCCCTTTAAACGATTGGTTCGAAAGCTGCTCAGTAAGTCCCAGCACATACCGATATTTTAATGCAAGACTTTCCAATATACAACGCACGATTCCGCCCATATCATTAGGAACGGGCTGGCCTGTGCGCTGACAATAGTGTTGAATACGGCCTGGCATGTCCCCTGGAGGCAGGAACAACACATCGTCTGGATCAATCCAAGAATTAAACGCGGGTGCTTGTTCTGCCAATTGCACTAATTCAGGGAAGCTGTGCGATTTCCCTGCACGTTCCCATTCCCGCTTACACTCTTGCAGAATCCAAAGCCCCATGATGTTCTTAAGCAAACGATAAGTCCCGTCTACACCGCCCTCATTCGTGAAATTGAACTTCAGCGATGCTTCGTTAATCACAGGGGCCTTCACTTCCGTTCCCATCAAAGACCAGGTCCCGCAGCTTAAATAAGCGAAGGTTTCGTCAATTGCAGGAACAGCGGCGACCGCCGACCCTGTATCATGCTCCGCTACGGCAATCACCGGCACATCTGTTATGCCTAACTCCTTTTTCAAACTGCTGCGCAGCTGACCCGCTGCGGTCCCCGGCTGCACAATTTGTCCGAACAATGTGCGGGAGACACCGATGCCCTCCAATAAGTGTTGATCCCAATCACCTGTAGCTGGATTGAATAGTTGCGTTGTAGTAGCATTGGAAAACTCGTGCAGTTTCTCTCCCGTTAGGAAATACCGAAGCAAGTCGGGGATCATTAAGAAGTGCTTGGCTTCTTTAAGTACTGTTGAATCGGCCTGCTTCAGTGCAAAAAGCTGAACAATCGTATTAAAGGGCAGAAACTGAATCCCCGAACGTTGAAAAATGCCCGCTTGTGGCAGGATCTTAAAGAGTTCTTCCAGCTTTCCGTCTGTATGTTGATCACGGTAATGATAAGGGTTTCCGAGCAATTCTCCATGCCCGTCAAGCAGACCGAAGTCCACAGCCCAGGAATCGATGCCCAGGCTGCTCAGGGTTAATCCTTGATGCTTCGCTTTAAGTAAGCCCTGCTTGATCTCGTGGAACAGGCGAAGGATATCCCATTGTAATCGGTGACCTACCTGCACTGGATCGTTCGAGAAACGATGCAGCTCAGTCACTTCGATGCGGGAATCTGTCAACTGGCCGATCAGCGCTCTTCCGCTGCTTGCTCCAAGGTCAAAGCCGAGAATACTCACCAGCTTGCACCACCTTTACCTCTGACAAGGATTTCCTTTCCGTAAGGACTGCTTAAATAGGCTTTCATCGGATCTAAAGGTAAGCCTTGCTCTTCTCTAACCGCATGAAGCAATGGTGTTACATCGAATTCATATGCACGGCGAACCGCGTCCTCCGCACCTAACACATCATTGCGAAGCTGAGCCTCAGCGACCTCGTCATGGTTAACGAGCAACGCTTTAGCATACTGGATTTGAACGTTCATGACGGAACGAATCATCGCCGGAATTTTCTGCTCAATATTATGTGATTGGTCGATCATATAGGCGATGTTATTCACCGTGGAACGAATCGCTTCGTCCGAATCATTCGCTGCGCTTAGAATCTGATAGAAAATTAAGAACAGCTCATAAGGGTTCATTGAACCTACAATGAGATCATCATCGGCGTATTTGCGGCTGTTGAAGTGGAATCCGCCCAATTTCTGCTCGTCGATCAGATAGGCTACGATGTGCTCCACATTAGTTCCTTGCGCATGATGTCCGGTATCGACTAACACTTGCGCTTGCGGCCCTAATTTATTCGCATAATTAAAGGCCATGCCCCAGTCTGCAAGATCGGTATGATAGAATGCCGGCTCGAAGAATTTGTATTCAATGAGCATACGCATCTCTGGGGTCATCGCTTTGTACATGGCATTCAAAGCTTCGAACATCCAAGCTTTACGTTTTCTTAGATCCCCTTGCCCAGGATAATTCGTACCGTCAGCAAACCATAAGCTAAGATCTCGTGACCCCGTCTCTTTAGCAATATCTACACATTCCAGCAGGTGTTCCGTAGCTTTGCGGCGAATCGCTGGGTCTGAATTGGTTACACTTCCGAGCATGTAATCTTCTTCTTGGAACAAGTTAGGGTTAACCGCACCGATGGCTAAACCTAGACTTTCAGCGTGACTTTTCAGCTTGCCGTAATCATCCACCTTATCCCACGGGATATGGATTGCAACGGAAGGACAAAGTCCTGTTAGCTTATGAACCTGTGCCGCATCCTCGAACTTTTCGAACGGATTTCTAGGCACACCTTCCTTCTGAAACACTTTGAAACGGGTACCAGAATCGCCATATCCCCATGACGGCGTTTCAATGTTAAGGGCTTTCAATTGAGCTTTCACTTGATCTATATTAATGCCTCTTGCTTGCTGCTGTTCCTCGAACAATGCGTAAGCGCGGTCCGACATCTTCATCATCCTTCCCATTTATTTGATCGGGTAAGCCATTGTGGACATTAGAGCATTCTCGCTTTGGGTAGAATCCAAGCGGCTGTATTGTACAATGATCGCAATATCGCTCCTCACTTCAATGGCATAAGGAACGCCGACTGTAATCGACATCCCCTCCTTCTGGAGCAGTGCGGTTCTAATATGTTGGGTACGTCTAGCAGGTACCATATAAGGTATATCACATATAGGATCACGATCCTCAAAGAAGATCGTAATTAGCAGCTGTGCATCCTGCGAAGCACAGTTTAACACACAGATGGATTCATGACTGGTCAGACTGCCGGAGCTCTCTGGCGGGATATATCCATCTGGTATAACCCAGTGTGTATCACCGATAGGCTTATGCATGGTTAGAACCCTCCTTCATTAGCGTGTAAATGCTGCAGGAACACCGCCATCAATGGTCAACATGCAGCCGGTTGTTTTATCTGCTTTAGAGGAAGCAAAAAAGGCAATCCCCTCCGCAATGTCATTTGGATAAATATTCACTAGTAAGGTCGTACGTTTACGATAGTATTCCTCCAGTTGGTCGGGCTCGATGCCGTAAGCAGCGGCACGTTCATTTCTCCAGCCGGAATTCCAGATCGCGGAACCTTGCAGGATCGCATCAGGCAGTACCGTGTTCACACGAATGCCATATTGACCGCCTTCTGCAGCAATACAACGGGCTAAGTGAGCTTCCAGTGCTTTCACAGAGCTGTAAGCTGTCGCATTCTTACCTGCATATACGGAATTCTTGGAGCCTACGAACACCATGTTGCCGCCAATCCCTTGCGCCTTCATCTGCTTGAACGCCTCACGCGCCACTAGGAAGTAACCTGTGCCTAGTACGTTCATGTTCAGGTTCCATTCTTTTAAAGAAGTTTCTTCAAACGGGCTTGAAGTCGCTAACCCTGCGTTGTTCACAATGATATCCAAACCGCCGTAATTTAAAGCTGATTCTGCAACCGCGGCGGAAACCATTTCCTCGTTCGTTACATCCATTTTAATCGCAATAGCACGGTGTTCACCGTGTTGTTCATTAATCTCTGCAGCTACCTTCTCAGCGCCTTCAAGGTTCAAATCCGCGAGAACCACGTGTGCACCTTCAGATACTAGACGCTTCGCTGTGGCACTTCCGATACCGCCTGCACCTCCAGTAATGAAAGCCACTTTACGTGAGAACTCGGCTTCAGCTGGAGCAAGAGACAGCTTGTAAAGCTCTAGCGGCCAATATTCTACATTGTAGGATTCATTCTCACTTAGGGATACGAAGTTGCCTAGCGCTGTAGCCCCTCTCATCACAGCAATTGCTCTGTGATATAATGCACCGCTGACCTTGGACATCGCCCAGCTCTTACCGGTATTAATCATCCCTACCCCTGGGATAAGAATAACACGCGGAGCAGCTTCGAACATCACATCGCCTTCATTTTTATTGCGTTCAAAATACGCCTTATATTGTTCTTTATAAGCAGATACACTTTCAGTCAGTTTAGCCTTTAAGCTTCCCACATCTTCAGCGTTCGGCGTCCAATCGACGAATAAAGGAACAACCTTAGTGTGTACTAGGTGATCTGGACAAGCTGCCCCTACTTGAGAGAGGGCTGAAGAATCTTGACCGCCTACGAATTGGAGCACATCCGCTTCATCATCGAAGCTAAGAATCATTTTCTTCTGATCGCTTACCGCACCGCGAATGATAGGCATGACTTCCGCAGCAATGCTTCTGCGCACTTCAGCAGGCAATGCTTCATGCTTCACTCCGCCAAATACCTTTGCCTCGTTAACGCGAGCCTCGATAAAGCTTTCTGCTTGATTAATGATGTTGATCGTTTGCGCATAACAAGCTTCAGAGGTATCACCCCAAGTGACTAAACCGTGTTTCTCCATCAAGACAAGCTCAGCCTTAGGATTAGCTAGTACACCCTCCGCAATCATTTTAGACAATTTGAAACCAGGACGGATATAAGGCACCCATACGAAACGATCTCCGAAAATCTCCTTAGCCAGCTCTTTACCGTTATCTGCACAGCATAAGCTGATAATTGCATCGGGATGCGTGTGGTCTACGTGTTTAAACGGTAGAAATGCATGTAATAGAGTCTCAATAGAAGCACGAGGATGCTTCGCATCGATCATACAATGGGCCAGGTAACCTACCATTTCTTCATCGGACATGTCGTCTCTTTCGAATAGAGGACGAATATCTTCCATCCGTAAGCCTGTAAAGTTATGTGCCTTCATCGTTGCTAAGTCAGAACCGCTGCCCTTCACGAACATGACCTCAACGTCACGCCCCCTGAAATCCTTAACCGTTGTTTTGCTGGACGTGTTCCCACCGCCCCAGTTACATACACGGCGATCTGTACCAATGATATTAGAGCGATAGACGAGTTCATCCAATCCAGTGCTAAGTTCGTCCGCTTTCTTTTGATCCCATAAGCTTTGTACCATGTGTTTACCTCCGAATATTTTTGATTTTATTTGTTTATAGTATACCACCTTTGTTTTATTTTGAATATACCTAATATAAAGGAAAACAAAAAAATAATGTTGGAAAACAAAGAAGTACTTTTTAGGTAACCCATTCTTATTCAAGCGTATGATTTCTGCATATTGATCTGCTGATAATACCCATCTATATGTTGTAGCACTCCTGAAGGAAATTATTTGATGTTATTTCACCGTCATCTCCTTAATAAGGATCACTATATATAGAATGCTGCATCTTATATCGCTTGCTCTGAATATAAAAAAAACGGAACACCTTATTTGGCATTCCGTTCATTCACTCGTCATAATATATCCATCCAGATTTTAACTGCTGTAGCGCCAATCAGAATAGCTAAAATAACTTGAAGTACTTTTGTATTGACTTTTTTCCCCGCCATCGCACCAAACGGTGATGCCAGTAAGCTAGCAATAATCATAATGAGTGCAGGGAAGTAATCCACTTGGCCTGTCGTTATTTTGCCTAATGTAGCTCCTATGGACGAAATAAATGTGATCGCTAAGGATGAAGCGATCGTCATTCTTGTCGGAATTTTGAGGACTACCAACATAATAGGTACAAGCAGGAATGCACCTGCTGCTCCAACAATACCTGCCCCAATCCCAACAATTAAGGCTAACGAGGATGCGGTCCATTTGTTGAATTCAATTTGATCAAACGGTATATCATCTATCCCTTTTTTGGGTATAAACATCATCACTGTAGCAATCAGAGCCAGTATACCGTAGACTAAATTAATGCCGGCCTCGGGCAGCAATCTAGAACCATAGCCACCAATAAAGCTTCCCATCAGAATACTTACACCCATATACAGGATCAATGTTTTGTTAAGGTACCCACCTTTACGGTATACCCAAACTCCGCCTATGGTAGCAAAAAAAACTTGAACTGCACTTATACCAGAGACTTCATGCGCTGTAAATGTAGCTAATCCAAAAAGCGGTGGTAAATATAGGAGCATGGGGTATTTAATAATTGATCCACCAATCCCCAGCATACCTGATATAAATGAGCCAATAAAACCAATTAAGAAAATGACAATAATAAAACTCAAGTCCACTGAGGGCTCCCTCCTTTGTAAAGGGGAACCCTCCAGTATTTAGACCCCCTGTGTTTGTTAAGCCTATAGTGACGTGCATAAAAATCATAATGGGACACATTTCAGCTTTTTCAAATCGTGTTGTTTCAGCAATTATAGTATAATTATTTAGATTTTTTTATTTCTTCAACGTAAGGAACAAGTTCAGGAAAATCCTTATAAACATCTTTTACTGCTTCCTGGAATCCCGAAACATCCGGTTGAGTAAATTCTACACCTTCATTTTCTAGCGTGGATCTCATCTCATTCCATTCCTCTTGGGCAATTTCTGCCTCATAAGCTTCTGCTTCACTTGCTGCATTCAAGATTACCTCTTGTAGATCTTTAGGCAAGCTTTGATATTTATCTTCAGAAATCAATACCCAGATCGGAGCATACTGATGATTAGTTAATGCTACATATTTGTTCACTTCATATATTTTACGAGCATAAATAATCGAATTCGGATTTTCTTGTCCGTCAATAACGCCTTGTTGCAAAGCAGAGAAGACCTCGCCCATTGGCATTGGAACTGGTTTGGCACCTAATGCTTCCCATGCATTAATTGATGCGGCGCTTTGAGCCACTCTTATTTTCATTCCTTTTACATCTTCAATCGAATTGATAGGTTTACTTGATGTAAGCTGTCTTGCTTCACGCATAAATGACATGATAGGACGCATTCCAGCCTTTTCAATAACCAATTTTTTTATTTTTGTACCTACTTCCCCACTGTCTACTGCTCTTATGTGGTCTAAATCTTTAAACAAATATAGAAAATTATATGTGTTGATTTCCGGCACCCACATACTCAATGGATCAAATGCATAGGTAATGTCTACAGTCCCTAAGTCCATGCTTTCTAACACTTGTTTTTGAGATCCTAACTGTGAATTCCCATAAATTTGAAATTCCAATCTTCCTTCGGATTGTTCTTTCGCTAGTTCAGCAAACTTGTTAATCGCTTTTGACCAACTGGAGCTATCAATTGCATCATGAGCAATGACCAACTTGAAGGTTTCACCTTTATCACTGTTATTCGATCCAGCTTGTGTTGAATCATTACTGGAGCTTGAGTTCGAAGAACATGCAGTTATCAAAGCCGCTATTAATATAAACACAAATGCAAACTTAATTTTCTTCATTTGACTGACCCCCATTAATTTAAATTTTTCTAGTTACTGTAGAACAAGTCTGGCAAAAACAATGTGATTTGCGGGATATAGGCAACAGCTAGCAGAACTAATATATTCACAATTAGAAATGGTACAATCTCCTTGACGATCCCAAACATTGGTCGATTTGTGACGCTGGACATGATAAAGAGAGTTGTACCCACAGGCGGTGTAATGGCACCAAGCATAGTAGCGATAACAATGATCATAACCAAGTGATACGGATCCAGTCCTAGAACTGGTACTAGCGGCATTAAAATGGGTACTGCAATTAACAAGGTTGCCATGCCTGCGATAAATGCACCAAGAATAAGTAACGCAATAATAATAATCAAAAGTAGTAACGAAGGATGGATGGTCATGCTTGTTACCATCTCAATCAAATTTTGCGGTATACGTTCATACATTAAAATCCAACTAAATAATACACATACTGCAGCGATCAACAAGACATCTGCAGTTACTATGATCGTTTCAAATGCACACTCCTTGACTTTCTTCCATGTAAGTGTTCTTTTAATCAAGAACCCTAGTATTAAAGCAGCTAACACAGCTATACCTGCACCTTCAGTAGGTGTAAACCACCCAACAACTATGCCTCCAATGACTAAAATCGGTAAAAAAAGATCAAGAAAGGAATTTAAAAAGCTTTTCCAAACTTCTCGCAATGGTACCCTGCCGTGTTTCGGATGATTGCGCTTTTTAGCAACCCAAGCCACAACTCCCATCATAGCCAAGCCCATTAATATGCCGGGAACAATACCACCCATGAAAAGCTGAGATACGGATAATCCTGCCATAGCCCCAGCTACAACCATAGGAACACTCGGCGGAATAATAGGACCTACTGTAGCAGATGCAGCGGACACTGCCGCTGCATAATCCATATCATATCCTTCATCCTTCATTGCTTTAGCCATGACCGTACCTACACTTGAGACATCCGCTACTTGTGCACCTGAAATACCTGCAAAAATCATACTGGAGGATACATTAATATGAGCGAGGCCTCCACGGATAGGCCCGAAAATGGTTCGGAGAAAATGAATAATTCGAGTAGTCATATCACTCTCATTCATCAAATGAGCAGCAAAAATAAATAATGGTATTGCTAATAAAACAAATTCAGTCATGTAATTCACAGTTACCTGGGTTACTACCGCCAATGGTATATCATTAAGAATGATATACCCCATTGATGAAATTCCAATAGCGAAGATGATAGGAAAACCAACCAAAAGCATAACAAGGAAAGCTGCAATTATAATTAAAATGGTCATCTAGCATAACCCTCCTTGTTTTTTATAATAAAACGAAGTACAATTGAGACCGTCATCAGTATACCAGCGACAACGAGGCTAGAAAATACATAGCTGAATGAAAGATTCAATGCAGGACTATGCACATTCCCACTCTTTTCTGTCAATTGTAACGATCCAACAACTAACATAACCAAAAACCATATGGATAAGATAATGTTGAGAACAAGCACTATAATTTTCGGGACTTTTGGAAGTTTTTCGAATATAAAATCAATTGCGATAGGATTCCTGTCTAAAAATAAAATTCCAGAACCAATTGCCACTAACCAAACTAACAGAAAACTCCCAACTTCCTCAGTCCACGGAGGAACCGACACTAAAAATGATCTCGAAAAAACCTGCAGTACTACGTTTAAAAATAATGTTGTTAATAAAATGATCCCTATCGTAATCAGAGAAGTACGATAGATTTGGATGATCGTTTTCAATAATCTCACCCCTGATGAGCTATTATTTCTCTAGAAATAGATTGATCTGCTCTTGCTTTTTCTTTAGGCTGGACTGCAAAGCGTTATAAATCCCTCTTGATGTTTCTTCCATTGAACGCGTGCATACTGTAATCTCTGCATTTAGTTTGGTCGCTTCATCTACTGTAACGATCCACTCATTAGGAATGTTGTCAACACCTGAGAATGCACCTGATAAACCAGCAGATATTGCTGTCGTGCAATCTGTATCACGCGCAAAGTTTACACCTTGAGTAATAGATTCCTTGGCGTCGCCGGAGGTTTTGTAAAAAATCGCTAGTCCACGTGCTACAATTTCTTCACCGGAGCTTTTCATTTCCCCATATTTATAAATAAACATGTCATTAATTTTTCTGCGCATATCCTTCATATCAGAAGAAGTTTCCGCAATTTCCAAAACCTTTTCAAAATCAGCCCTTACAAATTCATCTAAGTAGCTCAACGTGGTTTCTATAACGGAATGAATTGTAGCATTCGGGTTCATCGCTTCAGCAATTGCAGCAGCGTATGCAGCAGCCGTTTGAAGCCCGGTACCGTGAACCTGATGGTAGATCGAACCAATATTATAAACATCTTCAGCTGCTTGATCCGGATCTCCCGCATTGATTAATCCAATAGGATGACATGATCTTGCAAACGTAACAATTTGCGGCCATAAGCTAAATAACCCGATATAGCTAGGGTGCATGCCTGCTTTAGCCATTTCATAATATGACTTGTCACTCCAGTGCAGCGCATATCCAAATTTATGTTCTGTAATATTGTCCATCCAGCTTTTGGTCAAATCATGGATGTTAATTCGACCTTGTTTTTGAATGATGGCATCAGATATTAATTTTTGTCTTTCAATTCCATCTTCCGTTGAACCAGCTGGGAATTCGTAATATTTTTTTCTGGTTTTAGGACCATGCGGCCAACGAAATTCTTTCGCATCTTGGACAGTAGATTGAAGCTTATCCAGAAAACCAAATTTTTCATCAACAGCTTCAATAGGTAAATGTTCTGTAGGCATAGACATGGAGGAACCAATTCTAGACCCTGCTATACATCCATAAATTTTTGATAGTGTTTTTTCCATTTTGAGCACCATACCTTCCCTTAATTAATATTTTTTCTTATCCATCTCATGCAATTTGGCAACACGTCTTCTAAATTCCTCAGCAGTACTAAATTCAGCTTTTAAAAACGCTTCCAAAAGTTCTGTAGCAAGTGTGGAACCAACTATTTGGGCTCCTATACACATTACATTGACATCATCGTGTTCTACACATTGATGAGCAGAGTAAATATCATGACAAACCGCAGCTCGTATTCCAGGTATTTTGTTTGCTGCTATACTTGCGCCTACTCCGGTGCCACATACCATAATCCCCCTAAGAACGGATCCATTTCTGACTTCGTCGCAGAGCCTTCCTGCTATATCAGGAAAATCAACCGGATTGGGATCATAGCTTCCACAATCGAGTACATCGTGACCTTGACTTTGCAAATATTCTAACAAAACTACTTTGAGGGCATAACCTGCATGATCTCCACCTATTGCTAATTTCATATACTTATACCTCCGGTAGTAAAATTACTAATAAATTGATTCGTTTCCTCCAGAGTCGGCATTGCATTTTGTGCGCCATATCTTGTAACTGTTAATGCCGCTGCTGCATTTGCAATTTTCACACATTCATTTATAGGCAAATCTCTGATAATCGTAGCTGCAAGTGCCCCAATAAAAGTATCTCCTGCAGCCGTTGTATCTACGGCATTAACGTTATATCCTGGAACATGAAAAACCCCTTTGTTTGTTGAAACTACAGCACCTTGATTTCCCAATTTTGCAAATACGCATTTCACCCCTTTATTCAATAATTTTTCAGACGATAAGACAACGCTTTTATAATCCGTTATTGTCCGTCCCGTTAAATGGCTTAACTCAGTTATATTAGGGGCTATATAAGTTGTTTTGCTTATTAATTCATCACTTATTCCTAATTTAGGGACTGGAGAAGGATCCATCAAAACAGGTATATGGTTAGAAGCTGCTATCTTAATTGCTTCCTTCACAGTTTCAATTGGGATTTCTAATTGGATAACGATAAGCTTTGCTTGAAGTAAATATTTGGATTGTTGCCTGATATCCTCTACAGACAAGTTGTCATTAGCTCCCGGTATTACAATAATTGAATTATCTCCATTTTGATCAATGATAATATTTGCTTTACCACTAGTATCGGTTGAATCTACAATAATCGAATCGGTTTTGACATTCACTTTCTTTAGTTGATCAATTAACTCTTGTCCGAAATGATCCCCTCCTACCCTTCCTATCATTCGAACATTGCCTCCTAGAGCTGCTGCAGCATATGCTTGATTAGCTCCTTTACCGCCTGGTGAAGTGAAAAAGGTTTCTCCCATAATGGTTTCACCAATTTCTGGTCTATCCCTCACCTTCGTAACCATATCTGTATTTAAACTTCCTATCACAACTATTTCATTCATTTTCTCCCACACCCCATATTAGCCCCCAGTTGATTCTCGACATACCACTTTTACATCTAGCTCGTATTTAGCCGCTTCATCTAATTTATTGCCATTAATCATTTGCATTAAAGAATCCATGGCTAACGTTCCAATGTCGTAAATAGGCTGTTTAATAGAAGTAAGCTCAGGTATCACTGTCGAAGCCAATGGTATATCATCAAATCCAATAACCTTAATATCTTCTGGTACCCTTCTGCCACTTTTAATGATTGCTTTTAAAGCTCCGATTGCCATAAGATCATTTGCTGCAAATACACCATCAATATCCGGATGAGCAGATAAGAGGTCTAACATAGCCTTATATCCACCTTCCTTATTAAAGTCCCCTTTTCTAATTAAACCTGATTGATATATTCCTTCAGAAATGCATTTTTCTTCATAACCTGTAGTTCTATCGATGGAACTCTGTACATAGGAAGGGCCGGCAATATGTGCAATCTTAGTACATCCCTTTTCTAGCAAATGCTCAACAGCTAACATCGCACCATGCTTGTTTTTGGAATAGTAAGAAATAATTTTACTATTTGTAAATACACGATCAATAATAACTACCGGAATATCTTCCTCAATTAAAGATAAAATTTGAGCCTCTTGAATCATATATGAAGCGATAATTAGACCATCTACCTTTTTGCTTTTTAATAATTCAATATAGGCCGTTTCTTTATTAGAATCATTATCCGAATTACACAAAATGACGTTAAATCCATATTTATTGGCTGCATCTTCAATGGAACGAGCAACCTCGGGAAAATACGGGTTTAGAATATCTGGTACTAAAAGAGCAATAGTAGAGGTGTTTTTTCCGGCTAATCCTCTCGCCATAACATTGGGTTGATAATTCAAACTTTTCATTGCTTTCATAATCATGTTTTTTGTTTCTTCTTTAACATATCCGTTATTATTAATAACTCTTGAAACCGTTGCTACAGAAACTCCAGCTAGTTTACTAACATCTTTTATCGTTGCCATTTAATACACCTCTATCT
>CAYUSG010000042.1:0-26646 GCA_964447355.1 uncultured Paenibacillaceae bacterium | reverse complement strand
CATGATTTTCTGCAAGTCTAATTATTAGCGGCTATGCATTATGAAATTGATTCAATTGTTAATATTCTCTTGTGATCATTCTATTTACTCTATTTAATTTGTAAACTGTAAGTCGTCTCACTTTCTTTTGTCCAATCCAAATGTTCAACAAGCGGAACATCAACATAACTCAAATCATTTTTCACATTAATCGATGAATGGCTTAAAGTCGCTGCTGCAGCGCACCTGCCAGTACCTCATGGATCACTCGCACTGTATTTATTCATCAGTACATAGATCGGTATGTCCAGTTTGTGTCGATCTAGAATGAAGATCGGCTGAGTTACATCTGACTTTGATCGGGTATACATCAATATACCTTGACCTACTAGCCTTAATGCCTGACCCGCACTACCGTCCTGATGTGCTCTCGAATTTTTCAATTTATGATAAAATTCATAGCCGTTACGAGTGATATTCTCTATATGAGTAAGCGAATTGTTGAGCTGCATACTTTCAGCATAAAGGTCAGATATAAACAACAGCATCTCTTCATTCTGCAACTTTAACTTTTCTTCTGTTCTTCTTGCTTGCCTATAATTCAAGAACGTAATAAAACCTACTACAAAATAACTTCGAAATATAGCTATAAATAAAACAATATACAACTGCTGAACCGTGGGAAATATATGATTCCTTATTGCAATTTCCAATACATTGCTGATAACATCCATCCAAACGCCTAGAAATCCGAGGATTAATGGCTTACTGTTCCAAGTTAAAACCTTGAAGAGATAGAATAATAACGAGAACACAACATAGTAGGATAATGCTAGCAGATGGTGAATAAAATTATCCACAACTGAAAAATACTCTGGTCTAAGCAATGCATCCAAGCACGATCTGAACAATACAATAAAAAGACCTACACTAAACCCAGTTATCAGTGGATGAATACCACGATACCATAACAAAAAGAAGAAAAAAGCTGCCGCACCAAAACTAAAGCGAAAATCCGTCTGGAACGGAGCTAGCTTCCACTCTCCTAACATCGCACACGTTACCATTATTAATACTAAAACAGAACATTTCTCTTTCATTCCCATTCCCACATTCAAAATTTGTTAACAAAATGCAATATATGTTAGATTTTAGCATATAACTGAAAATAAGAAAAATGACCTATAGCATTTTATCCAAAAAATACCCGACTCACTATATCAGCGAATCGGGTATTTATCATGTTTATTGTTTTGTAATAAGTTTGGTATGGTGCGGCCCCTGTGTCTCAATCGTCATAGAATGTAGCTTTTGTCCAATATCCTGTGCCGCGATATAACTTGTATTGGACTTTAGCCAAATTTCATCCTGCATCAATGTCCAATCCTGATCTCCAGTGCTTAAACGAACAGATTTTTCTTCTGAGTCCCACTCTACATCCATCCCCGTAATAGCAGCAACACTTCTTAATGACACATAAAGCGTTCCATTTCGCTCTATCACATGTGAATTATCTTGCAGAACAATCCCCTGAATCCAAGCTCTATTGTCTTTCCACATGATATCCCATTCACGGACTCCTGCAAGCTTTAGAGCTTCAATCAATTGTAACGTATCATCAGAAATTTCAATGTCGGGTTGAATCCCCACGCCATGGACGCGCTGTTTCGAAGGTGTTAAATATTCCGCAACTGTAAACTTAATTCCGCCGCCATTAGACAATTCGTGGTACTCCTGAATATGGCCTTTGCCGTACGTCATCTCACCAATCACAGTGGCATCAATTAACTCCTGCAATGCTCCGCTAAAAACCTCAGATGCGCTCGCACTGTTTGAATTCACCAGCATGATGACATCCATCCCACTGTCTTGACCATCCAAAATCACAACTGGCTTAGCGACATCCTGCTTTGACTTAACATACATCAGAATACCTTTGTCCACAAACTGTTTTGTAATTTCAATCGTGGTGTCTAGGCTGCCCCCGGGATTATCCCTTAAATCCAAGATGAGCTTCTCAGCACCTGCATCCTTCAATTTGTGCAACTGCTCAGCAAACGCTTCGTCCGTTTCATCTGCAAATTGGGTTAGCTTCATATATCCAATGTGCTGATCGATGAGTATGGATTCGACTGTTTGAATGACAATCAGTTCCTGTGTGAGCTCAAAGCTAAGCTCCTTGATTCCACGAACCACTTGAAGAGCGACCTTTCCATCCTTGTGTTTATTGAATAAAGCCGCTCTTTCTGAATCATGTTTACCTGTGATCGCTTCATTATTAACATGAGTCAATACATCCCCCACCCGTATACCTGCTCTATCAGCGGGAGAATCTGGATGAACCATAACAATTTCTTCGCCTTGCTCTCGTTTTATTGTACGAATACCAACTCCGACATATTGCTGTTTGAATAAAGACTGTTCTTGTTCCCATTCCTCTGGATTGAAGTAGCGGGCATAAGGATCATCTAAGTAACGAAGCATTCCATCAATGGCTTGCTCCTCCAGTTCCTCTTGTTCCACCTCATTTAAATGCTTGAATTTAAAGAGTTCTATCGCTTCCTTGATCACATGTAACGAGTCCTCATGCTGCTCATTATCCAATGCGTCCTGAGACGATTCAGCAAATATCATCTGTGGACTTAACAATAAACATGCAATGAACACGATCTTTAAGCTTAAGATCCAATTCACTAACCGCACCACCTTCTTAAAAAAATGAGCAAGACCATCTGAAAGACTGGCCTTGCTGTTCCTTTAGGATTTTATGAACTTGTTTCGTCTTCGGCTGTTACGATTTCTGTACTAATAATCTGTGTTTTGAAAATCTTCCATTCCCCAGCTTCATTCTTCCTTAAGGTGTGGACACTCTTTACTGATACATCTTGCATATCTGCTGGCCCTTCAACTTTTCTTGTTTCTTCAACCGCATAGACATGTGCTTCTAATTCAGAAGCTTCTAATACGGTAAATTCCTTTAGGTCAGCCACAAGTTTATAAGTATTCAATAGAAATTCATATATTTGCTTGGACTGCTCATAAGCTGGGGAGGTTTCTTCGATCGTTGAAAGCACACCTTCTAAATCTCCCGTTTCAACGGATTCATGCATGCGTTCCAATACGGACTTAAGCTCCGCTTTTAATTCACTCGATACATCTGCTTCCTGCTGGTAGAACTCCATTGGTTCTGTGTATTCCAGTTTTACAGTTTGAATATCGTAGATCGTCCACGTATCTTCTTCCGATTTTAATAGGGTGAACACTACCTCGGATCGGTTAGATAGGTAAAATGCCTCCCCTTCATTTTCCGAAGTAGAGATCACTTGGACATTAGCTTCTGTATCGTTAATCGAGATAATATCAATCATTTCGTACACTGTTTTCAAATCATACGTTTCGAATGATTCCGGAACCACTTGAGAAAACACATCATAATAAGGAGATTCAGGATGAATGGTAGCCATGAAACCTTCAACATCTTTCAACCGCTCTAATTCAGCCTGATAGTCTAGAAAGTCAATCACACTTTGTTTAAGTTCCTCAGGTGAGGATTTAGAATGAATATGAATCGTTCTCGTCTTCGCGTCCCATACAACTTCTTTACCAGATGCTTCACCAACGAATCTTAATGGTACTAATGTGCGACCATCGACCAATTGAGATGGTTGACTTAAAGGTTGTAATTTGCCGTTTACCACCGCTTGTTCTTCACCAATAATAAATTCAATTTGAACCTCATCGTTTGAACCTTTTACGGTATCGGAAGTTTTATCGTAAGTTACTTCTAAGCCTAACGCTTCAAAAATAGGCCGAAATGGAACTAAAGTCGTGCCCTTCTTAATTTCTGGCAATACGTCAAATGAGATGAGCTGCTGGTCTAAATAAACCTCGATTGTGTCCGTCTCCTCAGCCATTGCGGTTGACAGCGACATCATGCACAGAACTAACGTTAAAATGGTAACTAAACATTTCTTCAAACTCGTTCTCTCCTCTACACATTTTGTTAAAAACAATCCATGTCATTGTAGTCATTTAGAGAGAATTCGTACATATCCCATATGGGGACTTGACAGTAATTCCATTTTATAGTAATGATGACTAATCACTTGTTTTTCTATGAGGTTTAAAGATTTTATAATAGAGCGGGATATATACGCAGACAAATACCATGTAATGGATCAATGTCTCATATTTTTCATATTCGCCCATTAAATGATCATAATGACCTTCAATGATAAAAACCTTAATAAAGGCCTCAGTAAACGCAGTTAATACAATCGTTAGAACTAAAATTGCAATAAATTTTAATACGAACTTTCCCATTCTTACCTACACCTGCTTTCATAACGTATCGAAATTGATCCATATGTAAAAATTTAGGTAAATTAATTATAGTCATGAAGTTTGTATTTGTCGACCATCATCAACAATAAAAAAACGGCTAAATCCCTCACATATAGGAATTAACCGTTTTTATTCGAATCTTTATACTGATTGCTTGTATCGCTCTCTTAATGTTTTAGCTAAGCCGTCAGACACCTTCCAGATGTCTCCCGCTCCCATCGTGATGACCAAATCTCCAGCAGCTACGCGTTGAGCTACATCATCCAGGGCTGCTTCTTTCGTTGCAATGTAACGGGCATTGGGATTACTGTTCGAGCGAATCATCTCGACCAGCTTTTCCGAGTGAACGCCTTCAATTTGCTGTTCTCCAGCAGGTGAATAAATATCTGTAATAATCACTTCATCGGCTTCAGCAAACGCTTTACTAAACTGTTCAAGAAGAAAGAACGTTCTGGAATAACGCTGCGGCTGAAAAATAGCGATAATGCGCTTACCTGTTGCTTTTGCCGCGCTAATCGTAGCCTGAATTTCCGTGGGGTGATGGGCATAATCGTCGATCACTAGAATATCGTTCACTTCACCTAACACTTGGAAACGGCGCTTCGCGCCTCTGAATGCCGTTATCGCCTCCGCTACTTGTTCGAAGGATAGTCCGGCTTCCATGCAAACGATTAAAGTCGCGAGTGCATTATAGACATTATGTTTACCAGGTATAGACAGCTTCATTTGACCAAGGGCTTGACCTTTATGTTTCACATTAAAAGTAATTTGGCGATCACCAAGTTCCAGATCATATGCTACATAATCCGCATCGGCATGTATCCCGTAAGTAATCGCTGGACATTTCATACTGCCAACCATACCCGGCAGGTACTCATCATCCAGACAAATAATAGCTTTTCCACCTTCGCGAACTTGGTTCACAAAACGGACATAGGCCTGCTTAAGCTTGGCAAAATCGCCCTCATAATTCTCTAAATGGTCCGCTTCAATATTCGTAATCAGCGCCAGCTCCGGGTGGTACTGCAGAAAAGAGCCGTCGCTTTCATCTGCTTCAGCTACTACATAATCCCCTGTACCCGCTTTGGCATTGCTGCCCACATTCATAATTTCGCCGCCAATGATATAAGTGGGGTCCTGTTTACATTCTTCCATAACTAAAGCAATCATAGACGACGTGGTCGTCTTGCCATGAGCACCAGCGACAGCGATGCCTTTCTTAGCATTCATTAATCTAGCGAGCATCTGGGAACGATGTAATAAAGGAATGTTTAGCTGCTCCGCCGCTTTCATTTCAACATTATCCTTAGAAAGGGCCGTTGAATAAACTACTATATCTGCACCCTGAACATTATCGGCTTCATGACCAAAATAAATCTCTGCACCCTTGGCCATCAGCTTGTCGGTTAGCTCTTGCTTCGCGACATCAGACCCTGTAACACGAAACCCCATCTCCAGCATTACTCTGGCAATGGCGCTCATCCCATAGCCGCCAATGCCTATAAAGTGAACATGCTCTGATGTGTTCAAATCTTCTCACCAACCTTTTTCAGATTCCGAATGACCTAAAACACGAGATCGAACATCTGAGATTAAATATAACGAACCGGAAACAACAGCCAAATCGTCCTCTGCCGTATGATCCTTTAATTGCTCTAGTGCAAGCTTCCAATCAGGTTCGACTATTATCCTTATTGGGGAGTGGACTGTATCTCCCAACAAATCCTTTATGCATTCATTAACTTTTTCGGCTAAGTTCTCTGCAGCATTGCTGTTGCGAAAATCAGGTTCAGTGATGATGATCGAATCCACTATTGGTAGTATATGCCTAAAATAGTCTTTATGATGCTTAGCGGCCAGCATTCCCACCATAAAATGAAGCTTTTGATAAGTGTATTGGTTCTTGATTGCTTCCACCAAAGCCTCGGCACCTTCAGGATTATGAGCTCCATCAAGTAACAGTCTCGGATGCGCTTGAATCAATTCCATACGGCCCGGCCACTTCACCTCATTAAAGGCTTCGTATAACACCTCATCATCTACAATTAATGCCATGTATTGTCTTAGTACCTCAATGGCCATTAATGCCGCACCTGCGTTGCGGATTTGATAATCTCCTGCCAAGGACAACGGGATACCCGGCAGTTCTCTATACAGCCCTTTGAAATCTAAAGTCTGCATCGCAGATTGATCGTTATTGCCGCTTGCTTGAACTGTAAATTGTCGGCCTAAAACATAAAGTGTCGCTGACTTCTCTAACGCAGTTTGTTCAATAACCTTCAAAGCCTCGGGCTGCATTACCGTACTTACAACGGGTACACCCGCTTTAATAATGCCTGCCTTCTCAGCAGCAATGGCTTCTATCGTATCACCAAGGAATTCCATATGATCGTGACCTATGCTGGTAATTATCGTTAAGATCGGCACCACAATATTCGTACTGTCAAGACGGCCGCCAAGTCCAGTTTCCCATACTACATAATCAGGATATTCCGTCTTGGCAAAATAAAGAATAGCCATCGCGGTCACCACTTCAAACATCGAGGGATGTCCCCACTTTGTATCAGCTAATTGCTCTGCAATCGGTTTGATCTCATTCGCGATCCTGAGCACTTCTGCTTCGGGAATATCTTGTTCAGAAACTTGAATTCGGTTAGTAAATTTCTCCAGATAAGGGGAGGTAAAAGTCCCCACGTGATACCCTGACTTTTTCAGCACTTTAGTCAGCATCGCACACGTGGAGCCTTTTCCATTCGTACCCGCTACGTGAATGAATTTCAGCCGCCGCTGAGGATGACCAAAAGCCTCCATGAGATATTCCATGCGCTTAAGGCCGGGCTTAATCCCCGATGATACCAGTGAATGAATCCATGCTACTGCTTCTTCATACGTATGAAGACTTGCTTTAACCACATTCGTTTGATGGTTCATTTGTATTCATCCTTCTTTAGAATATGAAATCCTAGTTTATTCTTGATAGTCATTCTAACTATTTTCCAGAGGGTTATCCTTTTAATTCCTCAATTCGGGCTAACACCTTGTCGCGCTTCTGAATATAATCCTCACGCTTAGCTTTCTCTTCCTCAATGACTTTCTCCGGTGCCTTCGCCATGAAGCCCTGATTGGAAAGCTTCTTATCCACCCGCTCAACCTCTGCGCTCAGCGTTTTGAATTCCTTCTCCAATCTTGCAATTTCTTGATCGATATCAATTAAGCCTGCTAGCGGGAACATAAGCTCCGCACCGCTCACGATGGAGGTCATTGCTTTATCCGGTGCAGCCAGAGCTGTATTGATTTCCAAGCTGGAGGTTCCTGCGAATCGACGAACGTATTCTGCATTCCGCTCGATAATGACCAGCGCTGCCGCGTGGCTTGGTTTAATCAACAGCTCGATCTTCTTACTCATGGGAACGTTAACCTCTGCGCGAACATTCCGAACCGAGCGAATGATGTCCATCAATAATGTCATTTCTTGAACGGCTTTGGGAGCCTCCCATTTCGCATCATATGTTGGCCATGCTGCAAGTGAAATCGTATCACCATTATGCGGCAGGTGCTGCCAAATCTCTTCACTGATAAATGGCATGAAAGGATGAATCATCCGAAGCGTATGATCTAACACATAGGCCAATACAGACTGCGTTGTCTTCTTCTCTTGTTCATCTGAACCATAAAGCGACAGCTTAGCAAATTCAATATACCAATCACACAAATCATCCCAGATAAAGTTATATAGAATGCGGCCCGTTTCACCAAATTCATACTGATCCATTAAACGGGTAACGTCCTTTACTGTATCGTTCAGGCGATGCAAAATCCAACGGTCTGCCGTTCCAAGCGAACCCGACAAATCAATGGCATCGTACGTTAATCCCTCCATATTCATAAGGGCAAATCGTGATGCATTCCAAATCTTATTCGCAAAGTTGCGTGCTTGTTCGACCTTCTCCCAACGGAATTTCAAGTCCTGACCCGGCGTGCTGCCTGTCGAAATCATAAAGCGCATCGCATCGGCACCATACTGCTCAACGACCTCGAGCGGATCTACACCGTTACCTAGAGACTTGGACATTTTACGTCCTTCAGCGTCACGAACTAATCCATGAATCAATACATCCTTGAATGGAATTTGATCGGTAAATTCAAGTGCACTGAAGATCATTCGAGCGACCCAAAAATAAATAATATCATATCCCGTTACCAGCACATTCGTTGGATAGTAACGCTTCATTTCCTCCGTAGCATCTGGCCAGCCCAGTGTCGAGAACGGCCACAACGCCGAACTAAACCAAGTGTCTAACACGTCATTATCTTGAGTTAGCTCAGAACTGCCGCAATGCGAGCAGGCATGCGCGTCCTTTTCAGATACCGTCACTTCCCCACAGGAAGCACAGTACCATGCCGGAATGCGGTGTCCCCACCAGAGCTGCCTGGAAATACACCAATCTCTTACATTCTCGATCCAGTGCAGATAAATTTTCTCGAAGCGTTCAGGAACAAAGTTAACGCCTGTTCCCGATTTCTGAGCTTGTATCGCTTTCTCCGCAAGCGGCTGCATTTTAACAAACCACTGCGTTGAAAGGTACGGCTCTACGACTGCACCACTACGTTCACTGTGGCCTACTTGGTGAACATGGTCTTCAACTTTAACGAGAACTCCCTGCTCCTTCAGATCAGCAACGATTTGTTTGCGGCATTCTGCACGGTCCAAACCTTTATATTTACCTGCGTTGTCATTCATCTTGCCGCTTTCATCCATCACTAACACCTGCGGCAAACTATGGCGTTGACCTACTTCAAAGTCATTCGGATCATGCGCAGGTGTAATTTTCACTGCACCGCTTCCAAAGTCTTTCTCGACATATTCGTCTGCAATCACAGGAATTTTTCGTCCAATAATCGGTAAAACCAGCTGCTTGCCAATCATATGTTTATAGCGGTCATCCTCAGGGTGAACAGCCACCGCCGTATCCCCAAGCATCGTCTCAGGACGTGTTGTCGCAACTGTAATGGAACCCGTTCCATCTTCAAGTTGATATTCTAAGTGGTACAGATGTCCCTGCACTTCTTTATATTCAACCTCAATATCAGATAAGGCTGTTCTAGTCGCGGGGTCCCAGTTAATAATGTATTTGCCGCGATAAATCAAGCCTTTCTCATATAAACGAACGAAGACTTCCCTAACCGCTTTTGATAAACCTTCATCCAGCGTGAATCGCTCTCTCGAGTAATCAAGGGACAACCCCATCTTAGACCATTGACTGCGAATGGTATCAGCATAATGCTCTTTCCAGTCCCAAACCTTCTCCAGGAATTTCTCGCGTCCTAAATCGTAACGAGATACGCCTTCTTCACGAAGCTTCTGCTCGACCTTTGTTTGCGTAGCAATCCCGGCATGATCCGTTCCAGGTAGCCATAGCGCGTCATACCCCTGCATCCGTTTAGTTCTAACTAATATATCTTGCAGGGTGAAATCCAGCGCATGTCCAATATGCAGCATACCCGTTACATTCGGCGGCGGGATAACAATGGTGTACGTTTCTTTATCAGGACGCTGTCCTGCATTGAAATATCCGCCTTCTATCCAATACGGATACCATTTGCGTTCTGCGGCTTTGGGATCATACGTTGTAGCCATTTCCAATTTCGTTTGCGTTTGATGTTCTGACATTACTTCTACCTCCTGAACTTGCATTATAAACACAAAAAAACCTCTCGCCTCAAAGGACGAAAGGTTATGCTTCCGTGGTACCACCTTTGTTTCGTCAGACTCGATGTGTATCGTGCCCGCGACACTCTAAACAGATAACGGCTGTGTCCGGTTTGAAGCTAAGGCTTATAGCGATAAGCCCTCACAACAAACAGCTCTGGGGCGACTTCAGCAATTACATCCTATGAAACCTTCCAGCGCTTGCGGTTTCACTCTCTGCAGGGTTCGCTGCTTACTATTCCCCTTCTTCGTTTTCATGCTTTTCACTTAGGCGCGATCAAAAAAATAGCCGACCTGATGTTGTCCTTGTCATGCGCGTCACCGCGCCTTTTTCGGACAACAGATGGGTCTATTATTTTGTTGATCGCACCTTATCACATATGATAACCATCAATGGACGCAGTGTCAATAACTGCCTAACGATGATCTGACACGACCGCCTTTTTTTGCATACAATGTGATATTCCTATCATAACCAAAACCTACTCATTCATAAACTTGTACAGACGAATCGGATCGCATAATATCTCAAATCCACAAGGAGGAATCCAGAATGAATCGGAAATGGTGGTGGAGAATGAAGCAGGACCTTTCTCAGCTATGGTGGACTACGCGGCTTACGATACAAGGTGTGGTTTTCCCGCTGATTTGCTTGCAGTTTGTCAGAACGCTGCTTTTTCCTACTGGCTTTGATGTGATGATTTTATTTATACTGTTTTTATTTTATTTAGGCTTCTTATTTCGATACTATTAACAGCAATTGAAAAAACCGTTTAGTTACCCAAGCATCGTCTACTCTCGGGAAAACTAAACGGTTTATTTTCATACACTTTATTATGGGGTCACATGAGCTGGAATATAAATGAGCTGACCTTCGGTAAGATTATGATCTTCGATCCGATTATACAAACGAATTTCATTCGGATTCATATTGTAACGCTCTGCAATCGATTCTAATGTTTCTTCCTTTTGGACAATACACATCCGCACCTTGCTGAAAGCTTGCGGCTCGTTTTCTTCATTAATGAATAGCTTCTTCCATTCCAGCGCATCTGCAGGGCTTACACTCGCCACTTCCGCTTGTTCCTTCTGCTGGCTTGCTCCCTCTGCCGTATCCCTTTTCTTAGTCTGCTGGGGTTGCAGGAGTGTTTTCAATGATTGGTTCTCACTCATCTCAGCAGCATTTTTGCCAGTAAACGCAATTTTCGGCTCTTTACTCGCTTCTTCCTCTGCAGCTTGTTCCGGCTCCTCATTAACCTCTTGTACAATCGGTTCATTGGCCTGAGCCTGTTCTTCAGCGACGGCTGGCTCCAGCTTCGGCTCTGAAGCTGCATTGGAGGGTTCATTCACGGCCTGCTCTTGTTCATTGACTTCCGCTTCAGCTTCGCTTTCTTCTGAACGATCCTCTTCCGCTGCAGCTAATTCCACCTTTGGCTGTGAAGTTGATCCTGATGGTTGGGCCTTCTCATGAACAAACACCATCTCCGTATCATTGCGATAATCTTCGCTTTGAATATCGGTGATGGATTCTACACCGTTTAACGAGAGGACACCCGTTACATTTAGACTGCGTGATGACAATACATCGATATCAAAATTTTCAATGTCTACACCTATTTCTTCCAAGCTGCGAACTCGCTTTTTAGGAAGTGTAATTTCCACTGGAATAAGGTGCTCTAAGGTTTGGTTGGATCTCGATTCATCATCACTCGAATAGGAACCGGCCAATAATAAGCTGCCGCGCAGAATAGCTTGTTCCCCCTGGGAAACTACTTCAATATGCGGGACTAATTCAATTTCGTTTAATTCCTGGATACTTGGAACCTCTTCGGATAAATGAACCCGCTCATAAATATCAAATCGCATTCCTGATGATTGCTGTGACACCAAGAATCCTCCCTTCAATATAAAGTTTCGAACTTCGCCATTTCCCCGCTAGAGCTGGAGGCAGGCTTCTTTCTCTTTACATTTATATGGAGGAATACATGGTGGCATGCCAATTTTTATTAAGAAAAAGAACTAGAATCTATTTCGTTTATGATAAAATAGATTCCTTTACGACTCTAAATATTGAATTAAGGCTGTCATATCCTCAGGCAAAGGTGCTTCAACTGTAATCCATTCACCTTCCCAAGGATGCTTAAAGCGAAGAGAATGACCGTGCAGTGCCTGCCTGTTGATGCCTTTCATTGGCCCTGCATACAAGCGGTCTCCGAATAAAGGATGGCCTATATGAGCTAAGTGCACCCGTATCTGGTGTGTACGTCCCGTTTCAAGCTCTAATTCGACAACACTGTAGGTTTGCCCTCGCTCAATGGTCTTGTAGTGTGTTACAGCGTGCTGCCCTCTAGGTGATACTCTTCGCCTTGTATTATGATGCCGATCTCTTCCAATAGGGAACTCAAGCACTCCATAAGTGTCGTTCAACTGACCTTTTACAATCGCAGTGTATCGCCTTTGAACTTGTTTGCAGCGCATGGCCTCATCTAATACATCCTGAGCGAAAGCATTCTTGGCATACAATACAGGCCCTGATGTCCATTCGTCTAATCGATGAATATGACGAACTGTTGTTTCAATTTGATTCACTTCATAATAGGCTGCGATTGCCCCAGCTAACGTGCCGGTTTCGTTAGGTTCAGTCGGGTGGACTTTGATACCGGCTGGTTTATTCACCACAAGACAGAAATCATCTTCATATAAAATATCCAGCATCATCCACTCTGGTGTAAAACCTAAACGTTCCTTAGGAAACAGCTTAAGTCGCAGACGGTTATGGAACAATTGCAGCGCTTGCTGCTTCTGCAGCCGATTTAGCCATTTGACGGATAAAGGACCAGCCAGCCCCCGTTTAACCAGGTCCTCGTCTGTGATAAGGCTCGGCGCTGAAATAAACGCTTGAATTATACTTAACGGCTTTGGCTTTAGCACCCATTCCAGCCATTCGCCCTTTCGTTCATACTGCATCATAGCTGCAGCTCTGCCAGCTGCTGTGCTGCAGCCCTTCCTTGCCGGATACAATCAGGCAGCCCTACACCCTCGTATGCCGAACCTGCAAGCAGAATACCCGGATGGGTCTTGGCGAGCTTGCTGCGAATAGATCCGATTACATCTAAATGACCCACAGGATATTGAGGCATCGATTGGTGCAGCCGGGTCACTTCGTAAAAGTTCGGCTTCGCCGTAAATTGCATAATCTCCTTCAGATCCTGCAAGGCTCCTTGAACTATCTCTTCATCCGAATGCTGCTTCCAACGTTCATCGCCGTAACGGCCTACGTAACACCGCAGCAATATTTTTCCTTCCGGGGCTGTATGCAGCCATTTGGAAGATGTCCATGTACAGGCAGTAATGTACTTCCCTTCTTTCCTAGGAATGACAAAGCCTGAACCCTCTAATGGATGCTCAACGTCTTTGGCATCAAATGCCATCACAACGTTAGCTACCGATACATAGTCCATATCGGTTAACGGCTGTAGATACGTTGCCTCTTGAAATAATGGAGGAACTCTATAAGCAGGCAGCGTCACTATGACGCGATCCGCATGGATAACCTCTGAGTCAGAACAATGCAAGATATATCCACTTTCTTCCCTTTCGATACGAGAAACTCCCACTCCCGTCCTAATACGAACGTCAGTTAAATGCGCTTTCAGTGCATTCACTAATGTGATGAGTCCGTTTCTATAGGTTAGGAACACGCTGCGCTTCGCAAGGTCTGGAAGTTCTGTCGTTTCTTGAGTATGCTTCTTACTTGCAAGCATCCCTAGAATAATACTTCGGTGCTTGCGCTCTACTGCTGGAAACTGTGGGAATGTAGCTTTCACACTTAACCGTGATGTATCACCCGCATAAATGCCAGACAGGAGTGGTTCGGCAATATTCTCCAGCACCTCGCGTCCAAGCCGCCGCTGCAGAAAGCTGCCTAATGACTCATCACTGTCTGACTCACGTCTAGGCAGGAGCAGATCAAGCGCTGCCCTCGCTTTACCGGCATAGGAAATTAAGCCGGTTGAGATAAACGGCTTAATCTGCGTCGGTATGCCTAGAACCAATCCAGGCGGCATGCGATGAAGCTGATTACGGTGAAGGATATAATTAGTCCTCGCTAAAGGATTAGTCCCGACAAATTCATCTTCTAATCCAAGCTCTCGAGACAGTTCAATGATGGGTAATTTTCGACCTAAAAAAGAATCAGGGCCTCTCTCAATCACGTAGCCTTCTTTATGCATCGTCTTTATTTTCCCACCCAGCTCTTCACTTTGTTCCAGCAACGTAATCTCAGCGTGGATACCTTTCTCCCTCACCTGTTTCTGCAAATAAAAAGCGGAGGATAAGCCTGTTATCCCTCCGCCGATAATGACATATCGCTGCTTCCGAGCTGTGTCACTCATTTGGACCCTTCCTTTACACGTTGATTCAACACACTTTCCGCCAGTACTTCCATATACAGCGGGTCCGTATTCAACGAAGCCGTACGTTTTAATGTCATGCCAAGAGCATTAGCTTTGTCCTGACATTCTATATCAATGTCATATAATATCTCTAAGTGATCCGATACGAATCCAATCGGGCAAACGAGCACATGCTTGACGTCTTCTTCCTTCGCAATTGTCTCTAACACATCCAGGATGTCTGGTCCCAGCCAAGGTGTGCTCGTCTGTCCTGCGCTTTGCCAAGCAAACTGCCAGTTCGTTACACCCGCCTGATCTGCCACGGCTTGAGCTGTCGCATTCAGTTGATCAGGATAGGGGTCCTTCATCTCGAGAATACGCTGCGGCAAGCTGTGGGCACTGAACAATACACGAATATCATCGCGCTTGACATCCTCGAATTGATTTAGACTGTGGTTTACTCGTTCAGTTAAGGCTTGAATGAATTTAGGATGCAGATGGTAGCTGTTCACGAAGGATATCGATGGCAAGCCTTTCGCCTCAGCTGCTTCCTTTGCCCGCTTAATATAACTGCCTATGCTCATCGTTGAATAATGGGGAGCCAGTACAATGCCAACCGCCTCTTCAATCCCATCATCCACCATCTGCTGCACCCCATCTTCAATAAAAGGCGAAGCATGCTTTAATCCTTGATAACAAACATACTGCGCAGTCGAATCCAGCGCATTTAATGTATGTTCCAGCTTCTGTACTTGGTCATTCGTATTCGTTCTTAAAGGGAAGAAGCCTCCGATCGCTTCATAGCGATCAACAAGATCCTTCAACTGTTCCGGTGAAGGAGGCGTTCCTCTGCGGATATGCGTGTAATAAGCTTCTACTTGATCCAACTGCTCCGGTGTCCCATAGGACATCACTAACACGCCGATTTTCCGATTAGACATGAGGTAACCCTTCTTTCTTTGCTGCGATCACTTGCTTAGAGTAATCATGAATAAAGTCGGTCAAGCCTTTCAGCTTCTCAATCGATGCTTCAGGGAATAAACCGTGTCCCAAATTAAAAATAAATCCGGGCTCCATTATCCCTTCATCAATGATCTCACGCGCGTAATTTTCGATCACGCCCATCGGTCCAGTTAACACAAACGGATCCAAATTACCTTGCACCGCGAAACGCTCACCTACACGTCTGCGGCCTTCTGCTATGGAGACACGCCAGTCTAGACCGATGACATCAGCCTCTAACTTGCGAAGTGTTGGCAGCAATTCTCCTGAACTTACGCCAGGGAAATAAATTTTGGGCTGAGACAAATGAGACAGTTCTTTGAAAATCCTCTCGATCGTTGGAAGCACAAAGGTTTGAAAATCTTTAGGAGCAAGAGCACCCACCCAGCTGTCGAATAATTGGACCGCTTTAGCGCCGGCTTCAATATGAGCCTTCAAATAAGCAATGACCATATCCCCCAGCTTGTCCATTAATTTAAACCACGTGGCTGGTTCGCTGTACATTAATGTCTTTGTTTTTATATAATTTTTCGAAGGCTTGCCCTCGATAATATAGCTCGCTAATGTAAAAGGCGCTCCTGCAAACGTAATGAGCGGAACCGTTAGTTCGCGGTCAAGAATACGAATCGTTTCAATGACATGGGAAAGATCGCGTTCGACTTGAATAGGCGTTAAGCGTTCCACATCAGCCAGCGTTCTAACCGGATTGTCAATCACAGGTCCAATATTCTTGACAATATCAAACTGAATCCCAATGGAAGCAACGGGGTTCATAATATCTGAATATAAAATAGCTGCGTCAACACCCAGCTTCTTCACAGGCATAAGCGTCACTTCAGCTGCCAGCTCAGGCTGTTGACAGATTTCAAGCAAGCTGTATTTTTCTTTTATTTTTCGATATTCCGGGTCATATCTGCCGGCTTGACGCATATACCACACAGGTACATGATCGACTGCTTGCTTACGGCAAGCACGAATAAATTGCGCATCGTTCATGTTTTCATTCCTCATTTCGGCCAATTCTCAAGTTATATACCATTATGCCCGTTTCTACCTGCACTAACAACCACATTACTAGCTTCCTTCTTACAAAACTATGACAATTATCACTTCGGTTAGCTAACAGATTTATGCGTAGGTACGTTTTAATGCTTCACGATGGGCTTCAATCGTCTGCTCAAGATCCTCATCACTGTGAACATACGACAAAAACATCCCCTCGAATTGGGAAGGCGCTACAGAGATACCTAAGTCAAGCATATGGCCGAAATAACGGCTGAACGCTGCCAGGTCAGATGTTTTTGCTGTCTCATAGTTGGTCACGGTTTCAGCTGTAAAAAATGGACATACCATTGACCCTATTCGATTAATGCTGCATGCAATGCCAAGCTCTTTCGCATTGTTTATGAAGCCCGCTTCCAGCTTAGCTGATTTCGCTTCTAAAGCTTCATAAACCCCGGGTTGGCCCAGCAGCTTTAATGTGGTGTACCCTGCCGCCATCGCAAGTGGATTTCCAGATAATGTACCTGCTTGGTAAATAGAGCCCGAAGGCGCCATTTGCTCCATAATATCTCTTCTGCCGCCATACGCGCCTACTGGCAATCCCCCACCGATGACCTTGCCTAAACAGGTTAAATCAGGAGTAATACCGAATCGGCCTTGCGCGCAGTTGAGGTGGACACGGAATCCCGTCATGACTTCGTCAAAAATCAATAAGGCGCCATACTCCGTCGTTAAAGCCCTCAAACCTTCTAAGAAGCCCGGCACTGGAGGCACAACCCCCATATTTCCAGCAATCGGTTCAACGATTACACCTGCTATGTCCTCCCCATACATTTCAAAAGCGTAACGAACTGATTCCAAGTCGTTATATGGGACAGTGATGGTGTTAGCTGCAACACCTTCTGGCACACCTGGGCTATCTGGCAATCCTAAGGTCGCTACACCGGAGCCTGCCTTGATTAATAATGAGTCAGCATGTCCATGATAACAGCCTTCAAATTTCAGAATTTTATTCCGTTTGGTATACCCACGTGCCAATCTAAGCGCACTCATCGTTGCTTCCGTTCCTGAGTTCACCATTCTCACAATATCTACAGAAGGCACGCGCTCACATACCAGCTTAGCCATCTCTGTTTCAAGCTCAGTGGGGGCGCCAAAGCTCGTTCCTTTCTCCGCTGTCTTATGGATAGCCTCTATGACTTCTGGATGAGCATGACCCATAATGAGTGGTCCCCAAGAGCCAACATAATCTATAAAATGGTTACCATCTATATCATAAACTTTAGAGCCTTGACCACGTTCGATAAACAGTGGCGTTAATCCCACCGATTTATAGGCTCTAACGGGGCTGTTTACCCCCCCTGGTATGTATTGCTTTGCCACTTCAAACGCTTGTTTGGATTTAACATCCACTCTGCCTTGCTTATGTACCATACGTGTCACATCCATTTTCTAAATTTTATGTATTTGAATCCCATGCTTATTGATTAAGGAATCAATTTCATAATTAGCAAATACAGCACACTTTATGACAATATATAGATTCGCAACAGAACAACTCCTCAATATATTGAGGTTTAAGTTGCATTGAAGCGCATTATGAAATTGATTCAAAGAACGCTGAACAACTTCCTTTCAAAGAAAGATCTAGCTATAATGAAAGAATAAACGAATATAGAAATGAAGAGGTACATTCCCATGATTGAATTATTACAAAAAGTTAGTTTATTTAGAGGTTTAACTGTAGATCAGCTGCAAGCCATTGAAGCGTTATGTGCCAAACGTTCTTATCCCCCAGGGACCGTTCTATTCCGCGAGAAGGATATGGGCTAGGTATTCTATATCATCATGCAAGGGACAGTTAAGATTTATACCTCTAACTCATCCAATGAGGAGAAGATCCTTACGATTCTAAAAGCGGGAGATTCGTTTGGCGAATTATCATTGATCGATGGCAAACCGCGGTCTGCATCCGCCGAGACGTTAGAAACCTGTATCCTATACACCTTAACAGGACAGGATTTCTTAAATTTATTGCAAGCCAACTTCGAAATAACCCGCAGCATTATGGCTGAGCTGTGTACACGCTTGCGAGATACTAACCAGCATGTTCATGATTTAACCTTCTTAGACGCAAGAACTCGAGTGATTAAGAATCTTATCGTCCTAGCAAATAAGCAAGGCAAACGAAACGGCACTGAAATCTCTATCAAAATGGCGCTTAACTTTGACGAGCTTGCTGGAATGGCTGGTGTGACTAAGAATGCACTCCAAGAGGTTATTCGCGATCTGGAAAGCAGAAATATACTGAAAATCAGTCCATCTGAGTTCACGTTAAACTTAGCTAACTTACGAAAATAATACATAAAGGAATCAATATATTGTGATTCATAGAGTAAAGACCCTGATAAAGATCACAGCGATCCTTCAAGCAGGGTCTATTGTTGTTTATGTTCCGCCTCAACTTAGCCTCGCAGCCAACGCGCCGCATCCTTGGCAAAATAAGTGATAATCATATCCGCACCTGCGCGCTTCATCCCAAGCAGCATTTCCAATGTTACAGAACGCTCGTCAATCCAGCCCTTCTCTGCGGCGGCTTTAATCATCGAGTATTCTGCGCTGACATTATAGGCACATACGGGGAGATCGAATTGTTCTTTTACCGAACGGATAACATCCATATAAGCAAGTGCAGGCTTCACCATGAGAATATCTGCCCCTTCAATGACATCACTCTCCGCTTCACGGATCGCTTCCCTAGCGTTAGCAGGGTCCATTTGATACGTTTTGCGATCACCAAACTGCGGTGTAGAATGCGCAGCATCCCTAAAAGGACCGTAGAAAGCTGAAGCATATTTGACGGAATAAGACATAATCGGAATATGGCTGAAACCCGCTTCATCCAGCCCTTGACGAATCGCAGCCACGAATCCATCCATCATGTTGGAAGGTGCTATGATATCCGCACCCGCTTTAGCCTGTGCTACGGCTGTTTTAACTAAAAGGTTTAACGATGGGTCATTATCAATATCTGCCTGGTGTTCATTCACTTGGTGAATGACTCCGCAATGACCATGATCCGTATATTGGCACAAACAAGTATCCGCAATGACTAGAAGATCCGGATACTTCGATTTGACATAACGCGTTGCTTCCTGAACAATGCCTGCATCAGAGTAGGCCTCACTGCCTTCAGCGTCTTTATGCTCAGGTACGCCGAATAACAGGACAGCTTGAATCCCTATTTTCACAGCCTCTTCTAATTCTTCATCTAAACGGTCTAAAGAATAGTGAAAAACACCCGGCATTGAGGCGATTTCTTCCTTCTTATTCTGACCTTCAACCACGAACAAAGGATAGATGAAATCATTGACGTGCAGTTGATGCTCTTGAACCAGATTTCGGATTGCAGCATTTCCGCGTAATCTGCGATGTCTTACAATAGGGAAACTCATTGAGCTGCCTCCTCCTTTAAATGAGATGGATTTAATCCAGCGACCGCATGTAACAGCGCATCAATCGTAGCCTCCTTGGCAACGACATCAACACGTACGCCTAATAATTCGGCAGTAGCTTGAGTTGATGGACCGATGACAGCGATCTGAGCCTGATTAATTAACTGGGCAGGGGCTTCTACACCAGACCGGCTTAACACCTCTACTAAATTGCGAACCGTGGATGAACTAGTAAACGTAATCACTTGAATGTCGCCATCGTTCAAATACTCGATCACTTCATCCGCATATCGATCATCTAATACGGTTTCGTAAACATCTAAATCTGTAACACTGCAATTAAAAGACCTAAGCGCATCTGGCAAGCTGGTATCCGCTAAATTACCTCTCGGTAAAAGGATGTTGTCTCCTGCATTTATTTGATCCTTTAAGCCTTCAACGAGACTAACGGCCGTATAATGCTCTGGCAATGCCTCCACTTGAATGCCTCGCTTATTTAATTCTTCAGCCGTTTTCGGACCTACTGCTGCAATACGGGCATTTCCTAAACTGCGAATATCACAGCCGAATTGCTGCAAGAAATAATAGAAATACTCCACCCCGTTAGGACTTGTAAAGATGACCCAATCATAACGGTTTAACTCATCATAAGCTGCTTTAATCTGTTCGATCTGTTCAGCGTGAGACTGTGCTTGGATTTTAATTACTGGGAATTCCAGCGGCTCACCGCCCCAATCATCAATGCGTTCTACTAGCTCACTTGCCTGCTTACGTGCCCTAGTTACTAGTATTCTTTTACCGAACAAAGGTTTCTTCTCATACCAAGAGAGCTTGTCCCTTAACTTGACTACTTCCCCAACAATAATAATCGCGGGAGGCTTGAAATCAGCCTGTTCCACTTGATCGACAATCGTTGCTAACGTCCCAACTAAGGTTTGCTGCTCTACCCTTGTCCCCCAGCGGATGAGAGCGATCGGAGTATCGGGAGTTCTGCCGTTAGCGATCAATTGGTCGCGGATATAACCAAGCTTAGCCACACCCATGAGGAAAATCAGTGTATCGGTTCCTTTGGGAAGGCTCTCCCAATGAATCGTAGTATCCAGCTTCTCGGGTTTCTCATGCCCTGTCACTAGAGATAATGATGAAGCAAAATCGCGATGGGTTACTGGAATGCCCGCGTAAGCCGGCACCGCAACTGCTGAAGTAATCCCAGGAACGATTTCGAATTCTATTCCATGCTGAACCAGCAATTCAGCTTCCTCTCCCACACGGCCAAAAATACACGGATCTCCGCCCTTTAATCGGGTGACTACTTTTCCTTCTAAGGCCAAATCCACAAGCAGTTGGTTGATATCCTCTTGCTTCATCGTATGACGATCAGGTAATTTTCCAACATAAATTTTCTCAGCATCCGTACGCATTTGTTCTAATATGCGAGGGCTTGCTAATCGATCGTACACGACCACATCGGCTTTTCGCACCGCTTCAAGCCCGCGTAACGTAATTAACTTAGGATCCCCAGGTCCTGCACCTACTAAATACACTTTCCCCAAATTCATGCAATTCATCCCCTTACCTGCTCTAAAATACGATCGGCTCCTCTTGCTATTAGCTTGTCCGCAACCTGTTGTCCTAGAGCTTCGGGATCCGTTCCCTGCATATGTTCGATCAATAATTGCGTCCCGTCTGGCGAACCCACCATGCCGACTAAGGACAATTCCGCTTCTTCTCCAGCTTCAAATGCTGATTTATTATTTATCACCGCGTAAGCACCTATAGGAATTTGGCATCCCCCGTTTAACCGGGCAAGGAAGCTGCGCTCCGCTCTCACAGCAGTAGCCGTTACTTGATCATTGATCAGTTCAAGAAGCTTTACGACTTCGGCATCCGCTTCACGGCATTCAATGCCTAATGCGCCCTGCCCCACGGCAGGAATGGAGGTTTTCACATCTATAATTTGTGAAATCTGATCCTCCCAGCCCATCCGCTTAATGCCTGCTGCAGCTAGTACAATCGCATCGAAGCCTTCGGTCTCAAGCTTCTTTATTCTTGAGTTGATATTGCCTCGAATCCACTCTACCTTTAGGTCGGGGCGATAGGCTTTGATCTGAGAGGAACGACGTAAACTGCTTGTCCCTATTTTCGCACCCTGCGGCAGCTCGTCCAATGTCAAATTCCCCCGGGATATTAAACAATCCCGCGGGTCTTCGCGCTTCGGAATCGCAGCGTTGATCAACCCTTCTGGCAGGATAGCGGGCATATCCTTCATGCTATGGACCGCAATATCTATTTCCTTATCATACATGGCCTGCTCAATCTCTTTGACGAACAGCCCTTTTCCCCCGACCTTTGACAACGTTACATCGAGAATGCGGTCTCCCTTGGTCACAATCTTCTTAATTTCAAACTCGACCTCAATCCCAAGCTTGCTGCTTGCTGCTTTCAACATCTCGATGACATGTTTTGTCTGTGTTAAAGCCAGGTCACTCTGCCGGGAACCTACAATAATTTTTCTCATCTCATGGCCTCCAAGTCCGATCATTTTCTATCTCTTGTATGAGCTCAGCCTTAACTTGCTCCAGCTTTCCTGCACGAATCAAATGAAGCCAGTCCATCTCAGCAATCTGTTTAAACCAACGCATCCGATTTGTTCGATCCGCTATATGCTGCTTCACCAAGCCTCTTAATACTTCCAGTGTATCCAAATAAGGTTCATAGGCTCCATCATAAATCTCTTCTAATTCCTCTTTAATCTTACGTGCAACGAGAGGACCAGCCCCTGAAGTAGAAACAGAAATCACGAGTTTCCCCCTGCGAAAAGAAGCAGGAATGATCACATCACTTAACTCCGGGCGTTCTGCCATGTTTACCCATACATTCAGTGCTGTTGCATCTTCATAGATTCGAAGGTTGCCCTCGGTCTCGTTCGTTGCTGCAAAGACTAATTCTGCCCGGCTTAAGTGTTCCGCTCGATACCTTTCCTTCTTCCATTGAAGTACCCCTTCATTCACCCATTGTTGTATTAAGGGTGTAATCTTCGGACTAATCACCGTAATAAGCGCCCCCGTACTGAGCAGACCGTTTATTTTACGCTCGGCAACCTGTCCCCCGCCTGCTACAATAATCATTTTCCCTGCAAGGTTCACTAAGAGCGGATAGTACATACTCACACTCCCTACATCCATATCCACTGATGAAAGCCTGAGATTGCATTAGACAGTATAAAGTTAATAATAACAATTCCAAAGGCAATGATATTCCATAATGCACTCTTCTTGCCCGGAGCGTTCAGCGAATATTTTTGAATCAAATAAAAAGCATAGACACCAATTATTAATATTGAATTTAACACTTTAATATCATACAGCAAAGCATACTCTTGAACCAAGATAATCCAAACAATCCCTAACGAAAGTGAAAGGATTAACAATGGGGTCCCTAATACGACAGAATAAGCTGTATACTGTTCTATTTTATCCAAACTTGGCAGTCTTTGCATCGTTAAAGACCATTTTTTTGCTTTGAGCATGCGATGAAGGAAAAGATACATTCCCGAAAGCACCCCTGAGAAGGCGAATGCTACGTAACTAAGTACGGCTAATGAGATATGGATAAAAAGCAGTTCATCCTCGATTTTCCAACTGGATAAGGACGGTGACACATTAGGATTACTGAAGAAATTCAGAGCTAGTATCGAAAATCCTATGACATTCACAAAAAACACCAGTAAATCCATACGGAACAACAGATTGATAATTAGCGACAGCGTAACGATGGTCCATGAGAAGAAGAATAGGACGTCGAACATCGTATAAAAAGGCTTCTGAAGTTCCCCTAACCATCGGACGATAAAAAAAATCGTCTGCAGCAGCCAGACAAAAGTAAGTAACCCTGTGCCGATCCGTTTAGCTTTCAGATTCTTACCTACGAAATCTGAAAAGTAAAACAGCAGGCTCAGGGCATATATATAAATAATAATATCGTATATCCAAGTTTTCACATCGGCAGCCCCCTATATATGCACTTTCTTAGGAGTGAGCCAACAATTTACGTGCTTGTACGGCTACAGTTTTTTTAAAACCCTCTAACGCCTCTAGTTCTTTCTTATGATTCGCCTCAGCATTTCGCTTGGTGGATTCTAACTGCTGCTCAACCAATCGCTCTTCAAGCGCAAAAATTTCAGTGAAGTAATCAATCGCCTCATCCCCGCGGCGTTCAGCAGCCATTTCTTTAATTCTTAAAATGGGGTCCTGCAGCAATTGATTCACAATGCTTTTAGTCAGCTTACGAATGACCTTGCGTTCCCTTTCCTCGAGATCAGGCAGCTTATTGAACATGCTGTCTAATGTTTCGGAATGAATATGGGCGGCTTTCTCTTGCAAAGCACGAATGACAGGAACGACGTCCAAGGTTTTGTACCATACTTCAAACTCATCCATAGCTTGTTTGATCATCACTTCAATTTTGTCCGCTTCCTTGCGACGCATTTCGAGGTTACTGTCTACGATGCCGTGAAGATCATCAATATCATAAAGGAATACATTGTCCACATCATGAATCTGTGGGTCGATATCACGCGGCACAGCAATGTCTATCAGGAAAAGCGGACGAGCCTTACGGCGATTCATCACCGATTCCACGATTTGCTTAGTCAATACTACCGCAGAAGAACCCGTTGAGCTTATTACAATATCTACTTCATTTAAAAGCATCGGTATCTCTTCTAACGTACAAGCTTCCCCGCTGAATTTTTCCGCTAGTTCCTCTGCCTTTTGAAGCGTCCGATTAGCAACAAGCACTTTATTCGCACCATTGGCATGCAGGTGCTTCACGGTTAATTCACTCATTTTCCCGGCACCTACAATTAAGACGGTTTTATTATGGAATTGTCCAAAAATCCGTTTACCCAGCTCAACGGCAGCATAACTAACAGAAACCGCATTTTCTCCAATTGCTGTCTCAGAATGGGCTTTCTTTGCGACGGTAATGGCTTGCTTGAACAGAGTATTAAAAATCAATCCTGTCGTATTAAGTTGCTGTGACAAAGCAAACGCATTGCGTACCTGACCTAATATCTGAGTTTCTCCGAGAACCATGGAATCCAAACCGCTCGTTACACGGAATAAATGGTGAATGGCCTCTGTGTCCTCATACATGTACAGATGCTGATTGAACTCATGCCGAGGTAATCCGAACCATTCTTCCATAAAGGTTCGAATATAGTGACCGCATACTTGAAGCCGATCGACGACCGCATATATTTCCGTACGATTGCAAGTGGCGACAACGACACACTCCAGTATGCTCTTAGTCGACTTTAACTGTTCAAGTGCTTCAGGCAAAGCTTCGTCAGAGAAAGTGAATTTCTCACGAACTTGAACAGGTGCTGTTTTATAATTTAGACCTACAACTAAAATGTGCATGTGTCTCACCTGCCTTCCGAAATCAATTCAGATTAAATTATATCATACTTTGACAAACTGTATCCGATCTAAGTTTGAAAAGTTTTTGAACGGTAATTTACCGTTAGTCTCAACCACGTCTAGTAAGACTATACTACATTCATAGTATTTTGAAAAGATTTTTATTAATAATTATTCTAATTTAATATTTAATACTACTCAAACCCACTATTTTTGAATATCGCCTGAATTTCCGTATCCCATTTTTCGATTGCTGTCTTTTGAGAGGCAATGATTTCGCCTTTGGATGAAAGCATGATTTTATACTCTTCGTACAGTTTGCCGAAAGGCTCTTGCACCTTAGCGAATACCTCACTCTCTTCTGAACCCAGCGGACGGTCACCGCCAATCTGCAGCCGCAGGATATACTGCATCAAGTCTGAGATGCTTTGCATCGCCGGCATATCTTGCTCATCGACTGCACTCATCAACCGTTCATGGCTGAATTGCGCTGAATATACAGCTTGTTTCAAAGCATCCAGGTCACTAGCTGTTGCAGCTCTTGATGCTTCCGACAAGAAACTATGTACTAGTTCTAATTGAAACAAGGAAACTTGATGCAGCAGTATTGTCGCATCGGTTGGGTCCTTGGCCGGTGTAAGAGCTGAATAAAGCTGAAAAATTGTGAACACAATCATGAACACAATAACTAAAGTAAGGACTCGACTGGTTCTTATTCGCATGGCTGCCTCCCTGCAATGTTGAATACTTCCTCTACATTGTATGGGACAGACCCAAAACAAATAACCATGGGATATACCCATGGTTAACATCAATGTCATCAATTGTGTCCTATCTGCACTTAAGTTTAAACATACTGGGACTGTTTAATGTGAGGTGTCTCAACTTGTAACTCACCAAGCCCGCGAATGAGTTTCTTAGCATGTGTAGTGGACGGTTTAAGTACGGAAACTAAATAGTCAATAGCCAACTGAGGATCTACGGTTTCTCCGCAAGTGTAACAGTCAATTGCTGCAAAACCTTTCTCAGGATACGTATGGATGGAGAGATGACTTTCAGACAATAATACTAATACAGTAGCGCCTTGTGGATCAAACTGCTTTGCTTGAACCGACAACACAGTTGCTCCAGACATTTCAGCGGCCTCAACCATTTGCGATTGCAGCCATTCAGCATTATTCAGTAATTCAAAATTAACTCCCCAAGTATCTACAGCAACGTGTCTTCCGAAAGTAGAGTATTCCATCTTTCGGTTCCCCCTTCCTAGGAATAAAATGTTTTGGATTTCATCCGCTAGGACCTACGTCATTCACTTCTCGAGGGAAAAATCTCTCGCA
>CAYUSG010000041.1:10033-26767 GCA_964447355.1 uncultured Paenibacillaceae bacterium | reverse complement strand
CATAAATGGAGTATTTTAACGATACTGTTGTTGCATCACAATTATTTTTGGTGATTTAAATAGATTATAGCATTTGAAAATAGTATATTAAGGATACTTGATATTTTTCTCGACAAAAAGCCAAAATATGATCATATTCATCAAAATTCGCATCAGTATATCACATATATATTCTACTTCTACCAGTTGGCTTTTTGTTTTAAGGGGAAAAACATCATTGATATTGACTTGAGGTGATCCACATGACACTGAGTAATCAATTGCAAAAAATAAGTCAATTGACAGAAACAGGCATCACATTTATCCGCAGCAAAAATGAAGAGACATTCATATCTTATCGGCAGTTATATAAATCTTCACTTTGTGTGCTCAACGAGCTGCAATCGAGAGGAATCAAGCCCCGAGATGAGTTGGTTTTTCAAATTAAGGATAATGAAATGTTTCTGTACATGTTTTGGGCATGTATTCTAGGAGGGATCATTCCTGTACCTGTAACATTCGCTACAAATGATGAACAGCGAATGAAGGTTTACCGCATTTGGGAACAGTTGAAATGCCCGTATCTAGCCATTGGAGAAGAAGATTTTCAATTGTTGGCATCGTGTATTAAAGAGAATGGAGAAGAGAAATCGACACTCGTTGAAGAAGACCATCGCATCATCAATATTGTATCTATCAACACATCGGCTGTCGAAGGCACTCACTCCAACGCAATCTATCCCGCGAAATCAACGGATATTGCTTTTATTCAATTTTCTTCGGGATCTACAGGCGATCCCAAAGGAGTGGTGCTCACTCATGAGAATCTAGTTGTGAATTGCAATGCGATCCGTGAAGGAATCAGCTTACAACCCGATGATGTTGTACTGAGCTGGATGCCGCTCACGCATGACATGGGATTAATAGGATTCCACTTATCAACGCTGCTTCATGGTGTTCAGCAGATGATCATGCCTCCCACGCTGTTTATTCGCCGGCCCATGTTATGGTGGGAGAAAATCAGTGAGCATCGGGCGACGATCACGGGCACACCGAATTTTGGCTGCCAGCATTTCCTTTCGAATTTCAACACGGAAGCGGCATCGCAATGGGACTTAAGCTCAGTGCGGTATATTCTTAATGGAGCGGAACCGATATCGGCCGCGACATGTAACGCTTTTCTCGACAAACTGGCCCCTTATGGGTTGAAACGCTCGGCGATGTTTACTGTATACGGGATGGCCGAGGCAAGCCTTGCGGTCTGTTTCCCGCCCAAAGAAGAAGTCTTCAAAACGACTCATTTGAATCGAGGCTGCCTTGGAATGGGCGATACGGTCTTAGAGTCGGACGTGTGGACCGATCAGACGGTAACCTTCGTAGATGTGGGATATCCGGTGAAGGATTGCTATGTTCGCATTTGTGACGCGAATGATCAAGTTGTAGAGGATCGGGTCATCGGGATGATTCAAATTCAAGGAGATAACGTGACACCAGGCTACTATATGAATCCGCTTACAACATATAACGCGATGACAGCTGATGGTTGGCTGCGAACAGGTGATCTTGGTTTTATGCGGGACGGTCGTCTCGTCATTACGGGTCGCGTGAAGGATGTTGTATTTTTGCATGGACAAAACTATTACTTGCATGATGTTGAACGTGTGGCCGCGGATATTTTATCCGTGTCCGAAGACAAGGTAGCAGCATGCGCGATGCAAGAAAATGGGGATGCTCATGGTATTGCCTTATTTGTGGTTTTTAAGAAACATGCTGAACAGTTTTATCCGTTGAAAGAGAAGCTAATCTCTGCCTTGAATCAAAAAATAGGTATTACCTTAATGGAAGTCCTGCCGATTTCTAATATTCCAAAGACAACCAGTGGAAAAAAGCAGCGGTTCAAGCTGTCGCAAGCGCTGCAAAGCGGTTCGTACCAGGAGGTGGCAGCTTCCCTTCAGGTTATTGCGCAAAAACACAAACAAGTGGTAGCTGCTCGGAACGAAGTGGAGATGCAGCTCGTACATATGTGGCAAGAGGTTTTGGCTGTTGAAGCGATCAGTATCCGTGATTCTTTCTTTGCCCTAGGCGGTCAATCGCTTAAGGCTACTATTCTAGCTGCCCGTATTCATCAAGAGCTGCAAGTCGAATTGCCGCTGCATCAGCTGTTTGCCACGCCAACGATTGAGGGGATCAGCGAGTACATTAATCGTCATGGGAAACACAAGACATTCGCAACTATACCTCGTGCAGAAGAACGCGAAGTATACCCGGCCTCCGCCGCCCAAAAAGGAATGCTGCTGCTTGAGCAAGTCCATCCATTAGCGGAGTATCACATTACCGAAGCCTTAATCGTGGAAGGCGATTTGGATATTGTCCAATTCGAATCCGCGCTGCAGCAGCTCATTGCGCGACATGAATCGCTTCGAACATCATTTGAGTGGATTGAAGACATGCCTGTTCAACGGATTCACCCGCAGGTGGATTTCAAAATGGAAGTTATCGAAGTCGAACCCTCACAGGTGGACCAATGGATTAGAGAGTTTGTCCGTCCATTTGATTTGAGTAAACCGCCGCTGCTGCGTGTGGCGTTGTTGAAAGTAAAACGGCATCAGCCTGTTCTTCTGTTCGACATTCATCATATTATTTCGGATGGCATTTCGATGGGGATCTTTGCTCGCGAGTTGATGGCTTTCTATGAAGGAAGAAGCTTGCCTAAACTGCCCATTCAATACAAAGATTACGCAGCTTGGAATGCAGAAGCCGCACAACTGGAAGCGTTGAAGGAGCATCAAGCGTATTGGATGGATCAATTTAGTGATGAAGTTCCTGTATTACAATTACCAACGGATCGCCCGCGACCATTGGAATTCAATAACGAAGGTCAAAACATCGAATTCGTCCTGGATGAAAAGTTGACTGATACAATTCAACGTACCGCCATGGAAACCGGAACAACGGTGTTTATGATATTACTTTCAGTGTATTATGCGCTGCTGTGGAAGTATACCGGCCAAGAGGATATCGTAGTGGGCACTCCGATATCGGGTCGCTTACATGCAGATATCAATCCAGTGATGGGCATGTTCGTGAATACGCTAGCGATTCGCAATGAACCAAACGGGGCAAAATCCTTCCGCAGCTTTCTGGAAGAGGTAAAAAGCCGTACGTTGTCAGCCTATGAACATCAAGCGTATCCATTTGAAGCTTTGGTGGAGGCCTTGCCGAATGTAAATAGAGATTTAGGCAGGAATCCGCTCTTTGATACGATGTTTATTTTGCAAAACATGGGAAGACCGACGCTCGAGAATGAAGCCATACGCTTTATTCCCTATACGTTTGATCGAGGGACATCTAAATTCGATCTGACATTCACGGCTATTGAGGAGCATCAGAAGATTTTCTTTAATGTGGAATTTAGTACCGCATTATTCGATCAATCGACTATCGAGCGAATGATTTGCCACTATGTGCAGCTGGTGGAACAAGCCGTTGCCCAACCAGATCATGCGATGGGACAATGGGATATGATCAGCGATGAGGAGAAGCGGCAAATTATAGGCGAATTTAATGCGCCTGTAGCATCAAGTGTGCCAAATGTTGCATTCCATCGGCTGTTTGAGGAGCAAGCTGCCACAACTCCAGATCATCTTGCAGTTGTATTTGAGTATCATTCACTGACTTATCGTGAACTTAACGAGCGGGCTAATCAATTGGCAAACGTATTGAGAACTCGCGGCATCAAGCGGGGTTCACTGGTCGGAATAATGGTTGATCGATCGATCCATATGGTGGTCAGCGTACTTAGCGTTCTGAAAGCGGGTGGCGCCTATGTACCGATCGATCCTGATTATCCCATTATGCGCATCCGACACATGCTTGCAGACAGCGAGGTTAAGTTGGTATTGACTGAACGTTCAATGGATCCTATGCTTCAGAGCGTATACAGCGGTGAAATCTTATTTGCGGATGAAGCTGCACAGCTATCGGACAACACGTCCAATTTGCCAAACGAAGTGGAACCGGGAGATCTGGCTTATATCATCTACACTTCGGGCACAACTGGAAAGTCCAAAGGCGTGATGATTGAGCATCGAAACTTTGTAAGCACTTCCATGGCTTATCGCGAAGTGTATCGGTTGATGAATTTCCCGCTTCGCGCTGCTCAATTAGCGAGTTTCTCATTCGACGTGTTTGCTGGCGATTTGGCGCGTGTATTACTGAATGGTGGTACATTATTCATCTGCGAGAGGGAAATTCGCATGGACCCAGAGGCGTTCATTCAATTTGTACAGCAACACCGAATCACCTTCTTTGAATCAACGCCTGCATTTGTAGTTCCGTTTATGGAGTTGGTAGATAAACAAAATGCGGACATTTCCTCGCTTGAACTGCTCATTACGAGTTCAGATCGCTGTACAGTTCAGGATTACCGAAGGATGCAAGAGCGTTTTGGAGAGCGGCTACGCATTGTGAACAGCTATGGAGTGACGGAGGCGGCCATTGATTCCAGCGTGTACGATGAGCCGTTGTCCAAACTGCCCGAAAACGGAAATGTGCCGATTGGAAAGCCGATACAACACCATCGACTCTATGTGATGGATGCTTTTGGTCATGTGCTTCCTGTCGGTGTTAGCGGGGAATTATGTATTGGCGGAGCAGGTGTGGCACGGGGGTATTGGAACCGTCCGGATCTAAGCGCTGAGAAATTTGTAGACGATCCGTTTTATCCAGGAGAAACAATGTATCGCACCGGTGACCAGGCGAAATGGCTTCCTGATGGAAACGTCGCTTATTTGGGACGGGCCGATGACCAAGTAAAAGTGCGCGGCTACAGAATTGAGCTGGGCGAAGTGGAAACCGCCCTTTTGCAGATCGAACCCATACATGAGGCGGTCATCGTAGCCATAGCAGATGAGAATGAACATCACGTGTTGTGCGCGTATTTCACGGCTGCAAAGCCGCTTGTGGTTAACGAACTTCGCAGTGCTTTAGCCCAATCCTTGCCAAGGTACATGCTTCCGTCGTATTTTGTGCAATTAGATGCTTTGCCGCTCACACCAAATGGAAAGATCGACCGCAAAGCCTTGCCGAAGCCGGAAGGCCGGTTGCAAACCGGGATCGAATATGAAGCGCCGCGTACGGAAACAGAAGTTATGCTAGCGAATCTTTGGCAAGAGGTGTTGGGCATTGAACAGGCTGGCATATATGATAACTTCTTTGATTTGGGCGGTCATTCGCTAAAGGCTACTACTTTAGTGAATCGTATTTATAAAGAAATGCATACGGTTCTGCCGCTGAAGGAGGTATTCCAGTCACCTAACCTTGAACACATGGCAAAGGTGATCGAACAGTTAGGGGAACAGCGCTACACAGCAATACCTCAAGCGGAACAACGCGCATATTACCCGCTGTCGTCAGCGCAGAAACGTCTATACATCTTAAATCAAATCGAGAGCGCCGGGTTAAGCTACAACATGCCGGGGGCAATGATGCTGGAAGGTGCGCTGGATCGGGACCGTTTTGAAGCGGCGTTCCGAGAAATGATTGCTCGTCATGAGACACTTCGCACCAGCTTTGAAATGCAAGATGGGGAGCCTGTGCAACGTATTCATGATCAGGTTGAGTTTGCGGTGGAGTATGTGCAAGCTAATGAGTTGGAAGTTGAAACGCTTGTTCGTGAATTTGTTCGCGAGTTTAAGTTGGACCGGGCGCCGCTCATTCGAGTGGGCTTAGTTGAGATTACAGATCAAGCGGGGCAAGCATTGGCTGATGCACCGATGCAACGGTCTGGTTCTCAGGCAGTACGTTACTTACTATTGTTCGACATGCATCACATTATTTCAGACGGGATGTCTGTGACGATTCTCGTAGAAGAGTTTGCCAGTTTGTATGCTGTTCAGACTGTTGATCCGTTAATCTTGCAGTATATGGACTTTGCTGTATGGCAGCAGTCGGAAGCAGAGCGCGAACGGATAAAGACACAGGAGGCATACTGGCTGAAGGAGCTTGCTGGTGAGCTTCCGGTACTGGAGCTGCCTGCCGATTATCCGCGTCCAGCGGTACAAAGCCACATCGGTGACCGTGTAAGCTTTGGGATCAGTAAGCAGCAAAGCCAGGCATTAAAAGCGTTAGCGAAACAACACGAAGTGTCCCTGTATATGACGCTATTGGCGGCGTACACAACTTTGTTACATAAGTACGCTGGACAAGACGACATCATTGTGGGGACACCGATTGCAGGGCGGTCTCATGCCGATACACAATCGCTGATAGGAATGTTTGTTAATACGCTGGCAATACGAAGCTATCCATCAGGAGATAAAACATTCCGTGATTATTTGCAAGAGATTAAACGCATTGCGCTGTCGGCCTTTGCTCACCAGGACTATCCATTTGAAGATTTGGTTGAACAAGTGAGCCCTAATAGAGATCTCAGCCGACACCCTCTTTTTGATACCATGTTCGTTATGCAACATAATGTTTCCATAGAGCAGAGTCTGGGGAATATCACCATCAAACCCGTTGAGGCAAGTCATCATTTCGCCAAGTTTGATTTGACTTTATCCGCCATGGAGCAAGACCGAACGATTGCATTTGAAATCGAATATGCAACGTCACTATTTACACGAGAGACTATCGAAAGAATTTCGGTCCATTTTATGCAGCTGCTGGATGCGATTATAACGTTGCCTGAAGCAAAGCTCGCTGACCTAGAGATCATGACTCCATTAGAAAAACGGCAATTACTAAAGGAGTTTAATCATACGATTGCTGACTATCCTAGCAATCATACGATTCATCAATTATTTGAAGCACAGGCGGTACAGACACCAGATCATATAGCGGCGGTAGATGAAAAGGAGCAATTAACGTACCGAGAATTAAATGAACGAGCTAATCGTCTTGCGCACACATTAAGAGCCAAAGGAATAAGTGACGATCGATCCGTAGCTATCATGTCAGAACGAACTGTGGACATGCTCATCGGTATTATCGCTGTTCTGAAGGCTGGCGGAGCTTACGTTCCAATCGATCCGTCTTATCCGCCTGAGCGTATTCAATATATGTTGAAGGATGCCCAAGCTGAAATCTTGTTGACCGGCAACCGTTCAAATCTATATCTTTCGGATCTTCAAGTTACATGCTTGGATCTAACTGATGAAGGCAGTTATGACGAGAATGCTGCCAATTTAGAAGCTGCTAGCATTCCGGAACATCTGGTTTATATCATTTATACATCAGGCTCGACAGGCCATCCCAAGGGCGTCATGATTTCACATCGTAATCTGATCAATTACGTGTATTGGGCAAAAGCAATGTATTTAGATCAGAATACAACTGCTTTCCCGCTGTATTCATCCCTTTCATTTGACCTGACGGCCACTTCTATCTTTGTGCCCTTACTCTCAGGACTGCAGGTTGTATTGTACAGGGAGGACACCGTCACAGCATTTTCACGGATTGTTGAAGAAGATCGGGTTGAAATATTGAAGCTTACGCCATCGCATTTAAGATTGCTCTTAGCTAGCAAGAAACCCGTGAAGCGGTTAAACACATTGATTGTTGGCGGGGAGCTGTTTGAGAGCGCTTTAGCGGAAGAGGTTGTTAATAAACTCGGACCAAGCGTTCGTATATTTAATGAGTATGGACCGACTGAAGCGACAATAGGTTGTATGATCTATCGATTTGATCCGAATATAGTAACGGGTTATTCTGTCCCGATCGGGAAACCTGCGTTTAATACACAAATTTACATTTTGGACAAAGCTGGTCAACCTGTCCCAATGGGTGTTGCTGGTGAAATTTACATTGCGGGTGATGGGCTGGCCAGGGGATATTTTCATAAACAAGAATTAACAGAACGATCATTTATAGCCCATCCATTCGAACAAGGAGCACGGGTTTATCGGACAGGAGATTTAGCCAGATGGTTGCCAGACGGAACTATTGAATATATCGGGCGAATGGACAGTCAAGTGAAGATACATGGGTATCGTATTGAATTAGGTGAGGTGGAATCTCGTCTACTTCACATCCCTGAAATCAATGAAGCCGTAGTGATTCCGCTTGATGATGGACAAGGAGACAAGGTATTATGCGCCTACTATACAGCGGACACATTGCTTCAGCCACAGATGATTAAAAGCATGCTGCAACAGGGTCTGCCCAAGTATATGGTTCCTAACCATCTAGTCCAACTAGAGCAGCTGCCGCTGACCGAGAACGGAAAAATTAACCGTAAAGCGCTGCCCGTTCCAGATGACCGACAGCTTGATGCTACAGAATTTGTAGCACCGCGTACAGAAATGGAAGCTGCATTGGCAACAATTTGGCAGGATGTTCTCGGACTTAAACAAGTGGGTGTACTTGATAACTTCTTTGATTTAGGCGGGCATTCATTACGGGCGATTACGCTGGTCAGCCGCATTTTCAAAGAGGTGGGTGCAGAGCTGCCGCTGCGCGATGTGTTCCAGTTCCCTACAATCGAACAAATGGCAACAATCATACCGAAAAGAATGGAACATACGTTCGAATCGATACCTGCAGCGGAGGAAGCTCCTTATTACCCTGTATCCTCTGCACAGCAACGTTTGTACGTCTTGCAGCAGCTGAACGGAACATCAGCGAATTTAAGCTATAACATGCCAAGCGTGTTTTGGGTAGAAGGCAGACTGGATCGGGCACGATTCGAAGAGAGCTTCCGCAAGCTGGCGGCGCGACATGAAACATTGCGGACTGGTTTTGAGATGGTAGACGGCCAGCTCATCCAGCGTATACATGAAGTCGTGGACGTTAGTGTGAGCTATACAGAGGTATATGAGGCGGAGGTAGAGACAGTCATCCGTCAATTCGTACGCCCATTCGCGCTTAATATACCGCCGTTAATGCGTATTGGACTCCTAGAGATCAAACAGGACGACAATCCATCTGTTTCGAATCGACAACTGCTTCTATTCGATATGAATCACATCATTTCCGATGGTGTGTCCATGGCCATTCTCGTTGAGGAATTTTGCCGACTATATGCTGGTGAAACGCTTCTGCCGCTCCGAATTCAGTATAAAGATGTTGCGGTTTGGCAGCGCTCCGATACGTATCAAGCAAGCATCAAAGCACAAGAAGTGTATTGGTTGGATACACTGTCAAGGGAGCTTCCGGTCTTGGATCTGCCGACGGATCATCCACGTCCAGCAGTCCAGAGCCATGAAGGAGCGATTCTCAACTTTAGCATTGGTGAGCAGGAAAGTGACAAGCTCAGAGATCTCGCGAAACAGCATGGAGCAACCTTGTACATGGTTCTGTTGGCCGTGTATAAAACATTGCTGCACAAATACAGCGGACAAACTGATCTCATTGTGGGTACGCCGGTTGCTGGCCGTACCCATGCGGATACAGAATCATTGATCGGGATGTTTGTCAATACGCTCGCGATACGCAGCTACCCGGCTGGTGAGAAGACGTTTATCACCTATTTGAATGAAATCAAGGAGCACCTGCTTGGCGCTTATGAACATCAGGACGTTCCGTTCGAAGGTTTGGTCGAACAGCTGCCTCTTGAGCGCGACTCGAGCCGTCATCCCTTGTTTGATGTGATGTTTGTAATGCAAAACTTTGCGCAAAGGTTAGATCCATCCCGAATACAAATTGAAGCCTTTCAATTAAGCGCGTATGAGTACGAGCATCGTACAGCTAAATTTGATCTTACTTTAACAGCTGTTGAAAGCGGCCCTTTGATTGAATGCCATCTAGAATATGCCACTGCATTATATGATCGGGCATCGATTGAGCGGATGACGAAGCATTTCTTACATCTCATCCATGAAATAACTCATTCACCTGATGATATATTAGCTTCCTATGAATTGATGGACAACGATGAAAAGCTGCAGCTTCTGAAGCCATATCATGCAATGACAGCAACTCATGCACAGCATAAGACGGTTCACGAATGGTTTGAAGCTCGGGTGAAATCCGCGCCGGACCAAATTGCAGTCGTTTTTGAAGGATCGAAACTTACGTATTGGGAATTGAACACACGAGCCAATCAGCTGGCGCGAACGTTACGGAGCAAAGGTGTGACAGCCGATCAAAGGGTTGGGGTATTTTGCGAACGTTCACTAGATATGATCGTTAGTCTATTGGCTGTTCTTAAGTCGGGAGGGGCATATGTTCCGATAGACCCTGAATTTCCTCAGGACAGAATTCAATATATGCTTGAAGATTCAGGAGCATCATTGCTTTTACTACCTACCCACCTGCAAAGCTATGTAAACTTTAATGGAGAATATATTTTCCTTGATGATCCAGCAGTCTATCATGAAGACGGCTCGAATCTTACCTCGTTGAGCGGTTTGAATGATTTGGCTTACGTCATTTATACATCGGGTACAACAGGGCAGCCGAAAGGCACTTTGATTGAACATCGCAATGTGGTGCAACTGTTTGTTAGCAGTGAACACCTGTTTGACTTCGATTCACAGGATACTTGGACCTTATTCCATTCTTACTGCTTTGATTTTTCGGTGTGGGAAATGTATGGTGCTCTATTAAATGGTGGAAAAGTGGTCATTGTTCCGCAGACGACAGCGAAAGATCCTCGTCAATTATTACAGCTTTTACATGATGAGCAAGTCACTATTTTAAATCAAACACCTTCATACTTTTATACATTAATGTCCGAGGCACTGTTATATGGCGCTCCCGACATTCAAGTTCGCAAGGTTATTTTTGGCGGGGAAGCGTTGAATCCTCTCTTGTTGAAACCATGGCAGGAGAAATATCCTCATATTCAATTGATTAATATGTACGGCATCACTGAAACGACAGTCCACGTAACGTTCAAAGAAATAACCGAGACGGATATAGAGAACGGTCAAAGTAATATAGGGCAAGCCATTCCGACTTTACAGATCTATATTCTGGATCAACAAAAACGTCTTCAACCTGTCGGTATCCCGGGGGAAATGTACGTGGCGGGTGAAGGTGTATCAAGGGGTTACTTAAATCGCCCTGAGTTAACGGAAGAAAAATTTGTGAACCTATCTATTGCAGTGAATGAGCGCATGTATCGTACAGTGGATTTGGCAAGATGGAAAGCGGATGGAACGATCGAATACCTCGGAAGAATTGACCATCAGGTAAACATTCGCGGATACCGAATTGAGCTTGGAGAAATTGAAAGTAGGCTGTTAAATCATGCCGCCATACAAGAGGCAATTGTGTTGTCAAAGAAAGACCAAATGAATCATTCAACGCTGTGTGCATATTTCACAGCTGCGGATGAGGTGTCCATTAGTGAGATTCGCGAGCATTTGCGTAAGAAACTGCCAAACTATATGGTGCCTTCGTTCTTTGTTCAATTAGAGCGCATGCCGCTTACACCCAATGGCAAGCTGGACCTAAAGGCATTGCCGAACCCGGATGGCAAGCATCAAGCAGAAGCGGAGTACGTCGCACCGAGAGATGAAATAGAGCAACAGCTTGTGTTAATTTGGCAGGAAGTATTACGCTTCGATACATCCGTGACCCCAATAGGAGTCCATGACCATTTCTTCGATCTTGGTGGACATTCGTTAAAAGCTACAGCCCTTGTTTCGCACATTCATCGTACATTTAATGTGAATCTTCCATTAATCGATGTGTTCACCAATCCCACCATTGAGGGATTGGCCCGTCGCATACGTGAAGCGGAAGCAAGCTTGTACGCAGCCATTCCAGCTGCTGAGAATAAGGAATATTATGCTGTTTCTCCAGCTCAAAAACGCATTTATGTGCTATCCCAATTGGAAGGCGGACAGGTCAGCTATAACATGCCAGGGGTCTTCTTAATCCAAGGGGCTTTGAATAAAGATGCTTTGGAGGGTGTTTTTAAAGCATTGATCAGACGCCATGAAGCGCTGCGGACATCCTTTGAAATGATGGACAATGGGCCCGTACAGCGTATCCACGAAGATGTTGAATTTAAGATCGATAATCTTAAATTGCCGAAGGCAGCTTTTGAAGAAGCCTCTAAGCTAGCAGATCGAACGAGTTCAGCTGCCACAGCTGCTGGGATAACAGACGAAACTGCGTTAATCGATGCTTTAGCTTCTACTCATGAAGTGCGAGCGCTGATTCAAGCTTTCATCAAACCGTTTGACTTATCGCAAGCTCCAATGCTAAGAGTGGGGCTGATTGAACTGAGTGCGAAAGCGCATCTCTTGCTTTTTGACATGCATCACCTGATTTCGGATGGGACAACGATGAGCCTTTTGGTTAGAGAGTTAGCTGCGCTATATCATGGACAAGCACTGCCAGAATTGACCATCCAATACAAGGATTATTCAGAATGGCAGAACGCCTTGTACCACAGTGAAGCGATGCAGCGCCACAAGGCCTATTGGCTGGATACGTTTGCCGGGGAATTGCCGGTGTTAGACCTGCCCACAGATGAACCAAGACCACCCGTTCGAAGCTTTGAAGGCGACAGCCTCAGCGTTACCATCAACCATGAACAAACAATAAAGCTAAACCAACTTGCTGCGGATACTGGAAGCACCTTATATATGGTCTTACTGTCGGCCTACAACATTCTTTTGTCCAAATACACGGGGCAAGAAGATATCATTGTTGGTTCGCCTATCGCAGGACGTCAGCATGCTGAATTGGAGCATGTGATAGGCATGTTCGTTAATACGCTCGCCATACGGAATTACCCTCTGGGCAGTAAAACGTACAAGGACTTTCTGGAAGAAGTGAAGCAGCAGGCGCTTGCGGCCTACGAGCATCAGGACTACCCGTTCGAGGACCTCGTAGAGGAATTGAAACTTAATCGGGACATGAGCCGCAATCCGTTATTTGACACCATGCTTGTCCTGCAGAACACAGAGAAAGGAAAGCTCGAATTTGGTGATTTAACTTTCTCAGCATGTGATACTGGACACAAGATCAGTAAATTTGATATGACCTTAAACGCAGTAGAAACTGAAGAAGGTCTGACCTTTACCCTGGAATATTGCACAAGGCTGTTTAAACAAGCAACCATAAAGCATTTCATGGGTCACTACATCCATATACTGGCTGAGATCGTGGCTGACCCTGAGCAGCGACTAGCGGATATAGAGATGCTGTCAACGGCAGAGAAGCATCAACTGCTTACCGACTTCAATGCAACTGAAGTGGAGTATCCGCAAGACACAACGATTCATGAACTGTTCGAGTCGCAAGCAGCGCGCACGCCTGATCATATCGCTCTTGTGTTTCGGGGGCAAACTTTAACCTACCGGGAGTTGAACAGTAAAGCAGAGCAACTCGCCAGCTTATTGAGCCGCAAAGGTATTCAGTCTAATCGTTTCGTTGGCGTACTGATGGAACATTCACTCGAAATGATTATCGGAATCATGGGAATCTTGAAAGCAGGTGGAGCCTATGTGCCGATAGATCCTGCGTATCCAAAGGAAAGAATCGAATATATAGTAGAGGACTGTAGGACCGAGCTTCTCTTAACCCAACAACATCTAATGAACCTAGTAGACATTCAATGTGAGACCATTCAACTGGATGATCCTGCGATCTATGAAGCGGGCTATGATCAAGTAATCGACAATTCCCAAGTAAGAAGCGGCCCTCATGATCTTGTTTATGCTGTCTATACATCGGGGACGACAGGTACACCCAAAGGGGTTATGATCGAGCATCATGCTTTAGTTAATTTGTGCCAATGGCATCGAAGAGTCTTCGAGGTGACTGAAGCAGATCGAGCCACGAAGCTGGCTGGTTTTGGATTTGACGCCTCAGTATGGGAGATATTCCCTTACTTAACAGCTGGAGCAAGCTTGCATATCCTAGATCAATCCTTGGATGTTGCAGTATTAAACCAATATTTTGAACAGCATGACATTACGATTAGCTTTTTGCCAACACCGCTATGTGAGAAATTTATGGAACTTGATAATCGATCGTTGCGTGTCCTGCTGACAGGCGGTGATCGGTTAAAGGTTTATCAAACCCGGGGGTACAAGCTCGTAAACAATTATGGTCCTACGGAAAGTACCGTTGTCACAACAAGCGGAATTATATCGGATGAACGATCGACTTATCCGATCGGCAGACCTATCGATAACCATCGTGTATACATTTTAGGCCTTGAAAATCAACTGCAACCGATTGGAGTAGCGGGAGAACTGTGTATTGCCGGAGCTGGGCTGGCCAGAGGATATTTGAACGAACCGGAACTCACTGCTGAAAAGTTTGTGGATCATCCGTTTAATCCAGGCGAGCGGATGTACCGCACCGGTGATTTAGTCAGATGGCTTCAGGATGGTACCATTGAGTACCTCGGACGAATCGATCATCAGGTGAAAATTCGCGGCTTCCGTATCGAACCGGGCGAAATTGAGACGCATCTGCTTCATCATGCCGCGGTTCGAGAAGCTGTGGTGCTGGCAAGAGAAGATCAAATGAAGCATACATCACTGTGTGCCTATTTCACTGCATCACAAGAAATATCCTTAAGTGAAATTCGCGACTATTTACGCTCGAAGCTGCCCATTTATATGATCCCATCACATTTTGTTCAATTAGAGCAATTGCCGCTCACACCAAACGGCAAGCTGGATCGTAAAGCACTTCCTGCTCCAAGCTTACAACGGCCGATACATTCGGAATATGTTCCGCCGAGAGATGATTTAGAACACTTGCTGGCGGACATTTGGCAAGAGGTATTGGGTATTGAAAAGATCGGGATCATGGATCATTTCTTTGAGCTTGGCGGTGATTCCATTAAGGGATTGCAGATGGCAGCCAGATTAAATCGGGCTGGCTATAAGGTAGGGATCAAGGAATTATTCCAATTTCCATCTATTGCTAAATTAAGCAGTCAGGTTACTAGACTCAGTCATATGATTGATCAAGGTCCGGTTCAAGGTGAAGCTGTGCTCACGCCGATCCAAAGATGGTTTTTCGAGCAGCAATTCACAGACCAGCACCACTGGAATCAAGCGGTCATGCTGTATCGGGAACAAGGCTTCGACGAAGGGATCCTTCATAAGGTCATGCATGCCATCGTAACACATCATGACGCCCTAAGAATGGTATTCAAGCAAACTGAATCCGGATACGTGGCATGGAATCGAGGTGTGGACGATGGAGCAGCCTATAGTCTGGAAGTATACTCCGTTGATAAATCCGTTTCGAACCAAGAGGTTATGGCGTTTATTGATGCCAAATCAAGCGAAATTCAAAGTTCATTTCATCTTGAGAGCGGGCCTTTAGTCAAATTAGGAATTTTCCGAACGAGCGAAGGGGATCACCTCCTCATCGCCATTCATCATCTAGTGATCGATGGTGTTTCCTGGCGCATTCTATTTGAGGATATTGCAACAGCCTATGGACAAATACAGCATGGCCAAGCTATTACCCTTTCACCTAAGACCGATGCCTTCTTGACATGGTCCCAGCAATTAGAGGCCTATTCACAGAGTGAGTCAGTGAAACAAGAAGCGGAATATTGGCAGCAAATAGAAGACATGATGTTGGAACAGGCTCTGCCTAAACAAGTCGTATGTAACACCGCCCTTGTTAAGGATAGCGATGACATCACCATTACATTGACAGAAGAGGAAACTAGCAACCTGTTAAAAGAAACAAACAAAGCCTATCACACCGAAATGAATGATATTTTACTCACAGCATTAGGACTTGCAATAGCGGAATGGACAGGATATGAGAAAGTGACGGTCAATTTGGAAGGACACGGTAGAGAAGAGGTCGTTGAGCGTATAGATATTAGCAGAACAATAGGATGGTTCACCTCTGCATATCCAGTGATCCTCGATTTGAGCGGCAAAGATCTCTCAACGCAAATTGTGCAGGTGAAGGAACATTTACATCGAGTCCCCAATAAAGGAATAGGGTACGGTATTCTCAAGTATTTAACCTCTCCGGAAGTTACTGGATTGAAATTAGTGAAGAAGCCCGAAATCAGCTTTAACTATTTGGGTCAAATTGGGGAAGAGATCGCCAGGCATCAGTTTGAAATCTCGAAATATGGAACAGGTATCACCGTCGGTCTAAACAATCAAAGAACCTCATCATTGGATATTATTGGAATTATTATTCAGAACAGATTGAATATAACTTTCAACTACGGACGCAACGCATTTAATAAAGAAACCATCGCGCATCTGGCTGGGCAATTCAAACATCATTTACTGGAAATCATTAGACATTGTATACAAAAAGAAAAGACTGAGCTAACACCTAGCGATGTGACGTACAAGAAAATGAGCATTGATCAATTCAAGGATTTTCAGGAGCAAATGAAATCAGCCAGAAAGAACAGAGGGGTGAGAAAGTAATGCCCAATGAAGACATTAAAGATATTTATCCGCTAACTCCCGTGCAAAAGGGAATGCTTTACCTCGGAATGGCGAATCCGGAGGGTACGGCTTATATTGAACAAATATCTTTTGAAATCAATGGCAGTTTTAATGCAGATCGATTTGAGAAAAGTTTAAATCTTCTGGTGAATAGGCATGACATCTTAAAAACGATATTCAGCATGTATATGATGTATCAACCGCTGCAGGTCGTTTTTCAAGAGGAGATCTTTACCGTTCATTTTGAAAGTCTGACTGCATTAACAAACAACGAACAACACGAGTTTGTTCAAGAGTTCAAAATAAAGGACAGGGAACAAGGCTTTGACTTGTTCTCCGGACCGCTGATGAGAGTTTCGGTATTTCAAACTAGCTCCCAATCGTATACCGTTGTTTGGAG
>CAYUSG010000041.1:0-10023 GCA_964447355.1 uncultured Paenibacillaceae bacterium | reverse complement strand
GAATTATTTTATATCTACCAACACATTCAATCCAATCAAACCGTTTATATGCCAGAAGTCACACCTTACAGCCAATATATTCAGTGGTTAGAGAAGCAACAACATGAAAAGGCTGCTGCTTATTGGAAAAACTACCTTAAAGATTATGAACAGTCTAATGAATTGCCAAAGCAGAAGGCGAGACATGATCAAAGCTATGAGTCTGGGGTATTCACTTTTGAGCTTGAAAGCGATATGATGCTGCGTTTACAGCAAATGACACAGCAATATGAAGTTACATTAAACACTCTATTGCTCACGATTTGGGGATTGATGCTGCAAAGATATAATGGAACGGAAGATGTCGTGTTTGGAAGAGTAGTTTCAGGAAGACCTGCAGATATTCATGGTATAGAAGACATGGTCGGGCTTTTTATTAATACGATTCCGGTGCGGATTAAACTCGAAGCTAGTGATTCATTCATAGATTTAGTATTGAGAAATCAACATATGATTCTTGAATCTGCTTTATACGACTATTTCCCTTTATATGAAATTCAGTCTAATTCACCGCTCAAACAAAACTTGATCAACCATATCGTAGTGTTTGAAAATTATCCCACTGGTGAAATGGAGCATGCGATTAGGGAATTTGGACTGCCATTTGTAGTTGAAAACGTGGAATTTTATGAACAAACCAATTACGATTTTAATGTTATTATCACACCTGGAGAGCGATTACATATCAGGTTTGAATATAACGCTTTAGTATTTGATCTTCCTGCGGTGGTCAGATTAAAAGAGCATCTGCTCCAATTGTTAAACCGAATCCTGAAAGATCCGAAAACTAAACTGAGTGAGCTTGACATGATGACGTCCGATGAGAAACAACAATTGCTTATTGACTTCAATGCGACTCAGGCAGATTATCCGCATGACAAAACCATTCATCAGTTATTCGAGGAGCAAGTGGAACGCACGCCGGATCATGTTGCGGTTGTTTATGAGGACCAGCAATTAACGTATCGGGAACTGAATGAACGGGCTAATCAATTAGCATACTTACTGCGCGAGAAGGGTGTAGGACCTGACCGTATCGTTGGAATTAGGGTAGATAAGTCACTAGAGCTTGTGATCGGTATTTTCGGTATTATGAAAGCAGGCGGCGCCTACCTTCCAATTGATCCCACTTATCCGCCAGAGAGAATCCAATATATGTTGGAACAAAGTCAGGTAAATATTGTGTTGACGCAGCCGGAATATCAACAGGACCTTTCGAATGGTATGACTTCCGTTAATTTAATGGATCAAAGCATATATAGCGGAAAGCGCACAAATCTGGATTCAGTGAACCAATCTCGGGATTTGCTCTATTTGATTTACACTTCTGGTACAACTGGGAACCCTAAAGGGGTCATGATTGAGCATCGAAACATGTTAAATTTGCTGTATTATCAATTTTCTCAGACGAACATTCCAGATCAAGCCCGAATCCTGCAATTTACAACGATAAGCTTTGATGTATGCTATCAAGAAATGTTCTCCGCCCTGTTGTTCGGGGGAGGTCAGCTTCATCTTGTAAGTGAATCCACAAAGCACAATCCAGTTAAACTGTTGTCTTATATAGAGGCAGCTCAGATCAATGTGTTATATTGGCCTGTCGCTTACTTAACATATATTTTCCAACATGATGAGTATGTTAATCAGTTCCCGGCATCCGTAGAACATATCATTACAGCAGGTGAACAGCTTGTTGTCACTGAGCGATTGAGAGATTATTTGACTCGCGCGGGCGTTTATCTGCATAACCATTATGGTCCATCAGAAACTCACGTGGTCACAACCTACACACTAGATCCAAGCAAAGAGATTGCGGAGTATCCTTCGATTGGCCGGCCCATAGCCAATACGCAAATCTATATTCTGGATTCAAACCTCCAGCCGCAGCCCATAGGGGTAGAAGGGGAACTCTATATTGCCGGAGATAGTGTAGGCAGGGGCTACTGGAACCGTTCCAATGATACCGCCGAACGATTTATAACACATCCCATTCGTCCAGAAGTGCGTTTGTATCGTACGGGAGACATGGCAAAATGGCGGGAGGATGGGACGATTGAGTACATTAGACGAAGGGATCATCAAGTCAAAATTCGCGGACATCGGATTGAATTAAAGGAAATTGAAAGCCAGTTAGATTCCCATCCAGTCCTCAAGGAAGTTGTTGTTACTGCTGGGAAAGATAAGGATGGAAATCCGTTCTTATGTGCTTACTATACAGCAGCCAAGACAATCGAGAGCTCAGAATTGCGTGGATATTTGGCGAAAAAGCTGCCAGCCTATATGATTCCATCGGGTTATATACAAGTTGAAGCTATCCCTCTTACCCCTAACGGGAAAATAGATTACAAAGCACTGCCAACGTTCGAAGGCGCGATGGTTCACGGAAACAGTTACACAGCACCGAGAAACGATACGGAAGAGATACTGGTTTCCATTTGGCAGGAAATTTTAGGTTTGAACAAAATAGGTGTCCATGACCATTTCTTTGATCTCGGCGGGCATTCCTTGAAAGCGACAACGCTTGTTACAAAAATACACCGGGAATTTAATGTGGAACTCCCGATCAGTGATGTTTTTGCTTATCCTACGATTGAAGGGCTTGCTTACCGCATACAAACGGCAGATAGCAGCTTGTACGCAGCGATACCGGCTGCTGAAGAAAAGGATTATTATGCTGTAACTCCATCTCAAAAGCGAATATATGTGTTATCTCAAATGGAAGGCGGAAATGTCAGTTATAACATGCCGGGGGCTTTCTTGATTGAGGGGCGTTTGAATATAGTAGCCTTGGAAGATGCTTTCAAAGCTCTGATCGGTCGTCATGAAGCCCTCAGGACTTCCTTTGAGATGATGGACGAAGGGCCTGTGCAGCGGATCCACGAAGATGTTGAATTTGGAATGTCTCTGATTGATCCGCCAGTCGGTTCCGGAGCGGAAGCTGCTGATGGACAGGGAGATCGAACGGGATCAACTGCTGAAGGTGCTTCTGGGATAACGGATGGAGGCGTTTCAATCGATGCGCTAGCTTCAAATCGCGAAGTGCTGGCGCTGATTCAATCTTTTGTCCAACCGTTTGACTTATCACAAGCTCCGCTGCTTAGAGCTGGGCTGATTGAACTGAGTGCGGAAGCGCATCTCTTGCTCTTTGACATGCATCACCTGATTTCGGATGGGACAACGATGGGACTTTTGGTTAGAGAGTTAGCGGCGCTATATCATGGACAAGCATTGCCTGAATTGACCATCCAATACAAGGATTATTCAGAATGGCAGAACGCCTTATATCACAGTGAAGCGATGCAGCAACATAAGACCTATTGGCTGGATACGTTTGCCGGGGAATTGCCGGTGTTAGACCTGCCGACAGATGAACCAAGACCGCCAGTTCGAAGCTTTGAAGGCGCCATCTTCAACGCTACCATTGATCATGAACAGACCCAGAAGCTGAACGAGCTCGCTGCGGAAACGGGAAGCACCTTATATATGGTCTTACTGTCGGCCTACACCATACTTTTGTCAAAATACACGGGACAGGAAGATATTATCGTCGGTTCACCCATCGCGGGGCGACAGCATGCTGACCTGGAGCATGTGATTGGCATGTTCGTCAATACGCTCGCTATACGGAATTACCCAGCGGGCAGCAAATCGTACAAGGCCTTTCTGGAAGAAGTGAAGCAGCAGGCGCTTGCAGCCTACGAGCACCAGGACTACCCGTTCGAAGACCTAGTAGAGGAATTGAATCTTAAACGGGACATGAGTCGCAACCCATTATTTGACACCATGCTTGTGTTGCAGAACACAGAGAAGGGTAAGCTCAAATTGGGTGATTTAATCTTCTCAGCATGTGATGCTGGCCACAAGGTCAGCAAATTTGACATAACCTTGAATGCGGCAGAAACTGACGAAGGCCTGTCCTTCACCATAGAGTACTGTACGCAGCTGTTTAAGGAATCGACCATAAAGCAATTCATGGGTCACTATATCCATATACTGGTGGAGATCGTTGCTGATCCTGAACAGAGATTGGCGGACATAGAGATGCTGTCAGCGGCAGAGAAGCATCAGCTGCTTACCGACTTCAATGCAACAAAGGCAGATTATCCGCAGGATAAAACGATCCATGAGCTGTTTGAGGCGCAGGTGGAACGCACTCCGAATCATGTTGCTGTGGTATTTGAGGGGCAAACACTCACTTACGGTGAACTGAATGAACGAGCCAACCAATTAGCAGACATGCTGCGCGCTAAAGGTGTTGTGCCGGACCAAATCGTTGGTATTATGGCAGAACGTTCGCCTGAAATGGTGATCGGTATTTTAGGCGTACTGAAGGCAGGCGGCGCCTACTTACCGATTGACCCAACGTATCCAGAAGAAAGAATTCAGTCCATGATCGAAGATAGCGGCATTAAACTGCTGCTTATCCAGAAGCATTTACTGAATGAAGTAACGTTTAAAGGGGAATCGATTGAGCTTGAACATAATGCGATAGACAAGATGCAAGATGGAAACATCGAAATCATCTCGGAACATGCAGCTTCATTGAGCGGCCCAAGCAACCTCGCTTACATGATTTATACTTCCGGTTCTACTGGTCAACCAAAGGGCGTGTTAATTGAGCATCGCGGCGTGGTTAATATGGCTCTGGCACAAATTCAATCGTTTGGTATTACAGCGGACGATCGCGTGCTGCAATTTGCCTCATTCAGCTTTGATGCCTCAGTATCTGAGATGTTGATGGCATTATTGTCGGGTGCAGGATTATATCTCGCCCCACAAGAGAAATTAATGCCAGGTCCAGAATTAATGAAGGTATTACAGGATTACGAGATCACCACAGTGACACTTCCGCCATCGGCATTAAATTGGCTGGAAGCTGAAGCATTACCACAATTGCAAATCTTAATTGTGGCCGGTGAAGCTTGTTCACAGACATTAGCTGAGCGTTGGGGGCAAGGCAGACGCTTCATTAATGCTTATGGTCCAACTGAATCCAGTGTCTGCGCAACCGCTGCTGTTTACGATGCAGCGATTAACCGTCAGCTAACCATTGGTAAGCCTATTCACAACACACAGATTTACATTGTCGATACACAGCAACAATTGCAGCCGATCGGTGTTGCAGGGGAGCTGTATATCGCTGGATTTGGTTTGGCAAGAGGATATCACAATCAACTGGATCTTACGGCAGAAAGGTTCATCGACAACCCTTATGTACCTGGTGGACTTATGTATCGAACGGGAGACCTTGCCAGATGGCTGTCGGATGGCAGTATTGAATACCTTGGCCGAATCGACCATCAGGTCAAGCTTCGCGGGTATCGAATAGAGCTTGGCGAAATTGAAAGCAGACTGCTTAGTCATGCCGCAATTCAAGAGGCCGTAGTGCTGATTATAGAAGACCCCATGCATCATACGTCGCTTTGTGCTTATTTCACAGCTTTGGATCGGGTGTCTATTGCTGAGCTTCGACAGCATTTGCGAACACAACTGCCCAACTATATGGTGCCTTCATTCTTTGTTCAATTAGAACACTTGCCGCTCACACATAACGGAAAGCTAGATCGCAAGGCATTGCCAGCCCCGGATGTAAAGCATCAAGCGGAAGTCAAGTATGTTGCTCCGAGGGACGAAACAGAAGAAACACTTGTGACACTTTGGCAGGAGGTTCTGGGCTTTGTTTCATCTGAAACTAACATTGGTGTTCATGATAACTTCTTTGACCTCGGTGGGCATTCGTTGAAAGCAGCAGCGCTGAGATCCAAGTTACAGCGTGAATTTAATGTGAATATTCCGCTGAAAGATATATTTGCTTATCCTACGATTGAAGGGATGGCCCAACGCATTCAGAGGGCAGATAATAGCTTGTACGCAGCGATACCGGTTGCTGAAGTAAAGGAATATTATGCTGTAACTCCAGCTCAAAAACGGATATATGTGCTATCTCAGATGGAAGGCGGAAATGTCAGTTATAACATGCCGGGGGCTTTCTTGATTGAGGGGCGTTTGAATATAGTAGCCTTGGAAGATGCTTTCAAAGCTCTGATCGGTCGTCATGAAGCCCTCAGGACTTCCTTTGAGATGATGGACGAAGGGCCTGTGCAGCGGATCCACGAAGATGTTGAATTTGGAATGTCTCTGATTGATCCGCCAGTCGGTTCCGGAGCGGAAGCTGCTGATGGACAGGGAGATCGAACGGGATCAACTGCTGAAGGTGCTTCTGGGATAACGGATGGAGGCGTTTCAATCGATGCGCTAGCTTCAAATCGCGAAGTGCTGGCGCTGATTCAATCTTTTGTCCAACCGTTTGACTTATCACAAGCTCCGCTGCTTAGAGCTGGGCTGATTGAACTGAGTGCGGAAGCGCATCTCTTGCTCTTTGACATGCATCACCTGATTTCGGATGGGACAACGATGGGACTTTTGGTTAGAGAGTTAGCGGCGCTATATCATGGACAAGCATTGCCTGAATTGACCATCCAATACAAGGATTATTCAGAATGGCAGAACGCCTTATATCACAGTGAAGCGATGCAGCAACATAAGACCTATTGGCTGGATACGTTTGCCGGGGAATTGCCGGTGTTAGACCTGCCGACAGATGAACCAAGACCGCCAGTTCGAAGCTTTGAAGGCGCCATCTTCAACGCTACCATTGATCATGAACAGACCCAGAAGCTGAACGAGCTCGCTGCGGAAACGGGAAGCACCTTATATATGGTCTTACTGTCGGCCTACACCATACTTTTGTCAAAATACACGGGACAGGAAGATATTATCGTCGGTTCACCCATCGCGGGGCGACAGCATGCTGACCTGGAGCATGTGATTGGCATGTTCGTCAATACGCTCGCTATACGGAATTACCCAGCGGGCAGCAAATCGTACAAGGCCTTTCTGGAAGAAGTGAAGCAGCAGGCGCTTGCAGCCTACGAGCACCAGGACTACCCGTTCGAAGACCTAGTAGAGGAATTGAATCTTAAACGGGACATGAGTCGCAACCCATTATTTGACACCATGCTTGTGTTGCAGAACACAGAGAAGGGTAAGCTCAAATTGGGTGATTTAATCTTCTCAGCATGTGATGCTGGCCACAAGGTCAGCAAATTTGACATAACCTTGAATGCGGCAGAAACTGACGAAGGCCTGTCCTTCACCATAGAGTACTGTACGCAGCTGTTTAAGGAATCGACCATAAAGCAATTCATGGGTCACTATATCCATATACTGGTGGAGATCGTTGCTGATCCTGAACAGAGATTGGCGGACATAGAGATGCTGTCAGCGGCAGAGAAGCATCAGCTGCTTACCGACTTCAATGCAACAAAGGCAGATTATCCGCAGGATAAAACGATCCATGAGCTGTTTGAGGCGCAGGTGGAACGCACTCCGAATCATGTTGCTGTGGTATTTGAGGGGCAAACACTCACTTACGGTGAACTGAATGAACGAGCCAACCAATTAGCAGACATGCTGCGCGCTAAAGGTGTTGTGCCGGACCAAATCGTTGGTATTATGGCAGAACGTTCGCCTGAAATGGTGATCGGTATTTTAGGCGTACTGAAGGCAGGCGGCGCCTACTTACCGATTGACCCAACGTATCCAGAAGAAAGAATTCAGTCCATGATCGAAGATAGCGGCATTAAACTGCTGCTTATCCAGAAGCATTTACTGAATGAAGTAACGTTTAAAGGGGAATCGATTGAGCTTGAACATAATGCGATAGACAAGATGCAAGATGGAAACATCGAAATCATCTCGGAACATGCAGCTTCATTGAGCGGCCCAAGCAACCTCGCTTACATGATTTATACTTCCGGTTCTACTGGTCAACCAAAGGGCGTGTTAATTGAGCATCGCGGCGTGGTTAATATGGCTCTGGCACAAATTCAATCGTTTGGTATTACAGCGGACGATCGCGTGCTGCAATTTGCCTCATTCAGCTTTGATGCCTCAGTATCTGAGATGTTGATGGCATTATTGTCGGGTGCAGGATTATATCTCGCCCCACAAGAGAAATTAATGCCAGGTCCAGAATTAATGAAGGTATTACAGGATTACGAGATCACCACAGTGACACTTCCGCCATCGGCATTAAATTGGCTGGAAGCTGAAGCATTACCACAATTGCAAATCTTAATTGTGGCCGGTGAAGCTTGTTCACAGACATTAGCTGAGCGTTGGGGGCAAGGCAGACGCTTCATTAATGCTTATGGTCCAACTGAATCCAGTGTCTGCGCAACCGCTGCTGTTTACGATGCAGCGATTAACCGTCAGCTAACCATTGGTAAGCCTATTCACAACACACAGATTTACATTGTCGATACACAGCAACAATTGCAGCCGATCGGTGTTGCAGGGGAACTGTATATCGCCGGATCTGGGTTGGCAAGAGGATATCACAATCAGCCAAAACTTACGGCAGAGAAGTTCATTGATCACCCTTATATCACAGGGGAACGAATTTACCGAACTGGAGACCTCGCCAGATGGCTGCCTGACGGCAATATTGAGTACATCGGACGGATCGACCATCAAGTGAAAATTCGCGGATATCGAATTGAGATTGGAGAGATTGAAACTCATCTGCTCAAACATACAGCGATTCACGAAGCCGTCGTGCTGGTGAGAGAAGACCTATTCCATCACAAATCGCTGTGTGCTTACTTCACCGCTTCACAAGAGCTGTCCAATTCAGAGCTACGCGAGCATTTGCAGATGAAACTTCCAAACTACATGGTGCCTTCTTACTTTGTTCAATTAGAACAAATGCCGTTCACAGCTAATGGCAAGATAGATCGAAAGGCATTGCCCATGTTAGAAGGTAAATCCAAAACATACATGCCATTCACAGCTCCAAGAAACAGAATTGAAGAAGAACTGGCAGAGCTTTGGGGTGAAGTACTAGGGCCAGATCAGAAAATAGGCGTATTTGATAGCTTTTTTGATCTCGGCGGGGATTCAATCAGTGTTCTACGATTGATTTATAGAATCAATGATAAACTGAAACTAGCCCTTACAGTTCCGGCGTTTTTATCTAACCCAACGATTGATGGCATTTCCATGAACATAAGCCGTTTACCCGGTGACAACAAATCTTTATCCAAGCACATAGGAAGCCAAACTCATTTCGACGGATTCTTAACCTTTAATCAAGGTGCCACTCATTTATTCTGTTTTCCACCCATCATCGGACATGGGATGGTGTACCAATCAGTTGCAGAGCGGGTGGATCCTGATGTCACTCTGCATGCCTTCTATTTCATTGAAGCCGCGAACCGCTTGGAGCAATATGTAAGAATGATCCAATCTGTTCAACCTCAAGGCCCCTATACATTATTAGGCTATTCTGCTGGAGGCATTCTGGCATTCGAGGTGGCTAAATATATGGAAACACAAGGTATAAAGGTATCCGATCTGATTTTAATAGATCCACATAAACGCTTTGAAGCAGAATCTTGGAGTGAGGAAGAAATAGAAGAGATGGTAAGTAAGATGTATGATTCTAAAGAAATGGAAACGTATGCTAAATACATTTCATCTGATCTGCTCGAAATGATGAGAAGCAAAGTCAAGGCTTACTTTCAATATCTTGATGAACTAGTGATAACGGGGAACGTATCTTCCAGCATACATCATCTGTATAGTGAAGAGGCGAAAGCTTTAATGGAAACGGATCAAGAACGCTTGAATTGGGGAGGGGACACAACAGGACAATATATTAGATACGCGGGTACAGGCACCCATGAGGAGATGTTATCCGACCAACTTAATGAAAATATGACGATTTTGAATCAAATACTAAACGTATTGAATCAGAAAAGCTGATCTCTAAGCAATGCAGCATAAACCCCAATTGATGGAGTGTCCTTTCCATCGTTGGGGTTTTATCTTTTCAGGTCACAACTCAAATGTTGTTTAGGCTAGAACATAATGTCCGAAAGCTGACGGTATTGCCTGTCCAGAGATTGCCGAATATAATGG
>CAYUSG010000040.1:0-27695 GCA_964447355.1 uncultured Paenibacillaceae bacterium | reverse complement strand
CATGATTTTCTGCAAGTCTAATTATTAGCGGCTATGCATTATGAAATTGATTCAAACAAAAAAAGAATCAGAACTCTTCTGAATCTTTTTTTGAATTTCCACAAAAAAAGAATCAGAACTACTCTGACTCTTTCCGAAAGTATTGTTTAATTAGGATTCATTCGATACCGCCGGCGCTAAGGCAGCTTTTCTAGATAAGTTTACACGACCTTGTTGATCAATTTCGGTCACTTTAACAGTAATCGTATCACCAATTGCGACTACATCCTCTACCTTAGCTACACGCTCAGTAGAAAGCTGCGAAATGTGTACCAATCCATCTTTGCCCGGGAGGATTTCAACGAAAGCCCCGAATTTTTCAATGCGCTTGACTGTGCCCAGATAAGTTTCGCCCACAACAACCTCTCGCACGATGTTCTCAATAATTTGTTGTGCTTTAGCATTCATTTCAGCATCAGACGAAGCGATGAATACTCGACCATCCTGCTCAATGTCAATTTTAACTCCTGTTTCTTCAATGATCTTGTTGATCACTTTACCGCCTGCACCAATAACATCCCTAATTTTATCAGGATTAATTTGCATGGTCAGTATTTTTGGAGCATATTGTGACAATGACTCTCTTGGCGTTTGGATGGTTTCAAGCATTTTGCCCAGAATGTGCATTCTGCCCTGCTTCGCTTGTGATAAGGCATCCGCAAGAATTTGGCGATTTATTCCGTCAATTTTGATATCCATTTGGATAGCTGTAACACCTTCTGCAGTTCCTGCAACTTTAAAGTCCATATCGCCAAGATGGTCTTCCATTCCTTGAATATCGGATAAAATTGAAACATGCGCTCCATCTTTGACTAATCCCATCGCGATACCGGCTACTGGTGCTTTAATCGGTACACCTGCATCCATCATCGCAAGTGTGCTTGCACAAATACTAGCCTGTGAAGTAGACCCGTTTGATTCTAACACTTCCGAAACTAAACGAATGGTATATGGGAATTCCACTTCACTTGGAATCACCTTCTCTAATGCGCGTTCACCGAGCGCCCCATGACCAATTTCTCTTCGTCCAGGCGGTCTAAGCGGTCTCGCTTCACCTACGCTGAATGGAGGAAAATTATAATGATGCATGAAACGTTTGGATTCTTCTAAATCAATTCCGTCTAGAATCTGAACATCACCCAATGCGCCAAGTGTACAAATGCTTAGAGCTTGAGTTTGTCCTCTTGTAAACAACCCGGACCCATGCGTGCGCGGTAAGACGCTTGTTTCACAATCTATTGGGCGGATTTCATTTAATTCTCTGCCGTCAGGACGGACCTTGTCATGCGTGATTAAGCGTCTAACTTCTTCTTTTACGATCGTATAAAGAACTTCCTTAACATCTCCCAGTTTCTCGGGCTCTTCTTCGTACACGGCACTAAAATGCTCAACCGCTTCCTGATTCACTGCGTCAATAGCATCTTGTCTCGCATGCTTCTCAGGAATTTTTACAGCTTCAACTAAACGTGCAGATGCAAATTCACGGACTTGCTTATCCACTTCAGCATCAACCTGCTTAAGAACAACCTGCATTTTAGGTTTACCGGCCTGCTGTACAAACTGCTCTTGAATCGCTACAATTTTCTTAATCTCGTCGTGCCCGAACATGATGGCTTCAAGGATGACATCCTCAGGTACTTCATTCGCTTCAGCTTCAACCATCATAATGGCATCCTTAGTTCCGGCAACAACTAGATAAATGTCCGTCTTCTCTACTTGTTCCCTTGTAGGATTAATAACGAATTGACCATCTACTCGTCCTACAATTACGCCGCCAATCGGTCCATTAAATGGAACATCCGAGATGCTTAGCGCCGCTGATGTACCGATCATCGCTGCTATCTCAGGCGAACAGTCCTGATCAACACTCATAACGATGTTGGCAATTTGAACATCATTTCTGAATCCGTCTGGGAATAAAGGACGAATAGGACGATCCGTCAGACGGCTGGCTAATATCGCTTTTTCGCTTGGTCTGCCTTCACGTTTAATAAATCCGCCCGGGATTTTACCTACTGCATACAATCTTTCTTCATAGTTTACAGTAAGCGGGAAAAAATCTAGATCTTTAGGTTCTTGGGAAGCCGTAACCGTACATAAGATTACTGTATCCCCATAACGTGCTGTCACAGCCGCATTGGCCTGTTTTGCTAACTTACCGGTTTCTAAGATTAACTTACGTCCGGCTAAGTCCATTTCTACCGTATGTACCATGTGTTCCCTCCTGTTTATAAATTCGCTTTTACATCACCTATGAATCAATGTCTGAAATTGATTCCACTACCCAATTTCTTCGTTTATCATAGTGTTTCCTGCAACGCGACAAAATAATGCGTGAATCTATCTATACGTTTCCATTTCATAATGCGCTAAGAGGTAACATTTACCACTAGAAAAGGTTTTTAAAAAAGCAACCAATGCATTACCAGCCTCAAAAAGCTAATAACACATGGTTGCTTTGATGACGTCCTATCTACGTAATCCTAATCTTTCAATCAGAGCACCATAACGTTGTACGTCTTTGTTTTTCAAGTAAGCCAACAATTTACGGCGTTGACCAACCATTTTCAACAATCCGCGACGAGAATGATGATCTTTCTTGTGCGTACGCAAATGTTCGGTCAAGTTCTGAATGTTTTCCGTTAGGATAGCAACTTGAACCTCTGGAGATCCAGTATCAACATCATGCGTTTTGTACTCAGCGATTAACTGGTTTTTGCGTTCTTGTGTAATAGCCATCCTGTTCACCTCCTTATCGTTTGATCCCCGTTAGCCCAGACGGCCGTTGGTGAAATCGATCCTCCAAGCTAAGGTTCTAATATGGTTAGATTAAAGTGTCTCTAAGCCACAACGAAAAGTATATCATAAATGGAGCAACAAAGTAAATGTATAAACAAAAAAAGAGAGCCGTTACTCCCCTTCGTGCTGTAAGAATAACGTCTCTGCTTGCACAATATCCGCATGAATTTGAGACTTTAAATGTTCGACTGATGGGAATTTCTCTTCTTTACGAATAAAATCTATGATTTCAATGCTAACCTCAGCGCCATAAATATCTTGATCAAAATCAAGCAAATGGACTTCTAAGGTACGCATAATGGCTTCATGTTCAAATGTCGGTTTAACCCCGATGTTCATTACACCGCGATAGACTTGCGTGTTAAGATGCATTAGCACAGCGTAAACACCATTGCGTGGAATGACATATGAGCGCGCTACTTCGATATTAGCTGTCGGAAAACCGATTAGCCTGCCGCGCTTTTCTCCGTGGACCACTGTACCTGTCAATCGATAATGTCGGCCTAACAGCCGTCTAACGGCTTGGAGATGACCTAAATGCAGCTGCTCACGAATCAATGTACTGCTTACTTTATCGCCATCCAGATGATAGGGCCTTACAACCTTTACACCTAACATATCTCCGCAAAGCGCTCTAAGCGTTTCAACGGTGCCACTGCCTCTATGTCCGAATGTAAAATCAAACCCCACAACAACCGTATGAATTCGCATCGGTTTAAGGACCTCGTTCACAAATGCTTCCGGGCTGACTTTGGCAAAATCTAAATTGAAGTGAACGATATAAGTATAATCAACGCCCAGCGCTTCAAACTGCTCTAAACGATCAGGAAGCGGAGAAAGGTAATGTGCATATTTTGCCTGACCCAGCACTTCCCTCGGATGTGGATCAAATGTCATAATAGCCGACGGCAGCTGATGTAAACGGGCGATATCTAATGCGTGGCCAATAACGTCTCTATGACCTAGATGAACACCGTCAAAATCACCAATCGCTACAACTTGCTGAAGTTCGGGAAAAGGCTGCGAAGCCCAATCTATAGGATAAGATAAATGAATAACGTTCATTTCTTCATATTCACCAACGCTCTGTCGATTTAGTTCAAATTCAGAAGCTAATTAAATACTTTAACAGGGTGAACCTGTGAAAGCCCTAATTTCAACTGAAAAAGGCCTAAAAACTGACCGTTTTCAGCATACAATCGAATCATGGCTTCGTCTTGAATCGTGCCGATATCAAGTTCAGAAAGTTTAAGTTTCTGGCCTAAAAGCGCTTTACGAGCCTGCGGCTCAGCAACGTAAGCCTCAGATAAATGCTTAACACCTTGATCAGACGGAATAAGCACCTCATGCATGCGTCCTTCTTCCATCAGCTGTGCTACTTGCTCTAATGTGAAACATTGATCCATTCGTAATGGACCGGTCTTTGTGCGAACTAACGATGACATGACTGCCGGGTATCCAAGTGCTTTGCCTATATCGCTGCACAATGTACGAATATAGGTACCTTTAGAGCATAATACCCGCAATTTAAGGGTAGGATACGACAAGCCTAGGTTTATCTCCAAAGCTTCCAGTTCATAAATCGTTACTTCCCTTGCTTTTCGTTCAACTTCCTTGCCTTCACGTGCCAACTCATATAACCGTTTACCCTGTATCTTCACGGCAGAATACATAGGCGGCACTTGTTCGATCGTACCAATGAATGAATTTAACACAGCTTGGATCTGGCTTTCATTTACCGATACGTCCTGAACACGCTCCAACACCTCACCTGTTGCGTCCTCTGTATCCGTACGGTATCCGATGGTTAATTCAGCTACATACTCTTTAGGAAGCTCTTGTATGTATTCTACCATTCTCGTAGCCCTGCCGATACATAATGGAAGTACGCCAGTGACCTGAGGATCCAGTGTGCCTGTATGTCCAATGCGTTTTTGTTTCAGTATTCTGCGGGCCTTAGCAACGACATCATGTGAGGTCATACCTGCAGGCTTAAGAATTGGAAGTATTCCCTCCACTTAAATCAACGCCTTTTTAACTTTATTGACAACTTCATGAATCACGTCTGGTAAACTGCCCCTGATGGTACACCCAGCCGCACGAATATGGCCGCCTCCGCCGAACGACTTGGCAATAAGCGATACATCTGCCTTGCCGGCCGATCGAAAGCTCACCTTAACGCAATCTGCTTCCGTCTGTTTAAACAGCATACCGACTTCTACGCCTTCGATATTGCGGGGATAATTAACAAGTCCCTCAAAATCCTCATTGGATGCCCCTGTAGTCTCTGCAATTTGCTGAGTAACACTCATCCAACTGATCTGACGATCCTCGGAAAACGAAAGAGTTGCCAAGCATTGTTTTAATAATTGAATGTGAGAATATGATAATTTCTCAAGCAAGTGTTCTGCGAGTTGATTCCCTTTGACACCGTAAGTAAGCAGTTCAGAAGCAATGCGCATGACCTTAGGTGATGTGCTAGCGTATCTAAAACCACCTGTATCCGTTAGCAGACCTGTATAGATGCATTCTGCGACGTCTTGATCCAATTCAAGCTTCATTGTTTGAATGAGATCGTACAATATTTCAGCTGTTGCCGCAGCGTCATCTTTGATTAAGTGTGTCTGCCCAAACCTGTCATTTGTAGGATGATGGTCAATATTAAGAATGTGAGCCTGTTCAGAAAACACATCCGCGACGCTGCCGATGCGGAAAAAGTCGGCACAATCGACCGCTATAACCGCGTCGAACACTTGATTAAGCGGGGTGTTCCCATGTGGGATGATTGCGTTTGCGCCTTTTAAGAATTGTAATTTCTGCGGCACATCATTCTCATTGACCAAAACATAGGTTTTTTGAAGCTGATTCAAAATCCAACCCATAGCACAAGTAGAGCTGATAGCATCCCCATCCGGCTGGATGTGGGATACCACCAGGAAATGATTATGCTCCAGTAAGAAACGATGCGCAGCAGCTAGTTGCTCATCATACGAAACAATATCGTTGTTCATTCATTTACATCCTCTTGGTTTAATTGTTTGAGGAGACCTTCAATATGACTTCCGTATTCAATGGACGTATCGAATTTAAAAATCAGCTCGGGTGTATGACGCAAGCGTACACGTCTTCCTAGTTCACTGCGCAAGAAACCTTGGCCTCTTGCTAATGCCTTTAATGTCTCTTCCTTTTGCTCATCACTGCCAAGAACACTTAAATACACTTTGGCTTGAGACAAATCGTTGGTTACTTCGACCCCTGTTACGGTAATAAAACCGATACGCGGATCTTTAAATTCAGATTGAAGAATCTGGCTTAATTCCTTCTTGATTTGCTCTCCAACCCGTCCAACTCGTATTTTAGACATAGCGATCTCACCTTTCTACGGTTTCCATGACGAAGGCTTCGATAGTATCCCCTTCTTTGAGATCATTAAATTTCTCAAGTGAAATACCACATTCATAACCTTGGGCGACTTCTTTGGCATCATCCTTGAAGCGCTTGAGATTGTCGATCTTTCCTTCGTGAACAACAACACCATTACGTACTAATCGAACATCGGCATTTCTTGAAATTTTGCCGTCTATCACCATACAACCCGCAATGGTTCCTACTTTGCTCACTTTGAAAATATTGCGAATCTCTGCATGTCCGATGACTACTTCTTTATATTCAGGATCCAACATACCCTTCATCGCGGATTCGATTTCATCGATGATGTTATAAATAATGCGATGCAGACGAATATCCACTTTCTCTTGATCAGCCGTTACTTTCGCCGCTGGTTCTGGTCGAACGTTAAAACCGATGACGATCGCATTGGAAGCTGAAGCTAGGATAATGTCGGATTCCGTAATGGCTCCAGCACCCGTGTGAATGATTTTGACGCGAACGCCTTCAACATCAATTTTCTCGAGTGAGCCTTTAAGCGCTTCTGCAGAACCTTGAACGTCAGCCTTGATGATAACGTTAAGTTCTTTCATTTCGCCTTCTTGTATATGTTTGTACAAATCATCTAAAGTTACTCTTGTATTTGCGCCCAGTTCCGATTGACGCAAATTCGTAGCCCGTTTATCCGCAATCTCCTTTGCTTTGCGCTCATCTTCGAACACAATAAACGGATCCCCTGCCTGCGGCACATCTGATAAACCGGTAATTTCAACAGGTGTAGACGGTCCTGCTTCCTTGATCCGACGTCCCTTATCATTGACCATAGCACGAACACGGCCAAAATTAACACCTGCGACATAGGAATCCCCTATGCTGAGTGTACCATTCTGAATCAGAATACGCGCAACGGGACCTCTTCCCTTGTCAAGCTCGGCTTCAATAACCGTACCGCGGGCTGATGTCTTTGGATTGGCTTTGTATTCCTGTACTTCAGCTACGAGCAAGATCATTTCAAGCAGATCCTCAAGACCTTGTTTTTGCTTCGCTGATACATTTACGAAGATCGTATCTCCGCCCCAGTCCTCAGGTATTAATGAATATTCGGTAAGCTCTTGCTTGATCTTGTCAGGATTAGCCTCTGGTTTATCAACTTTGTTCACCGCAACGATAATTGGTACGTTCGCTGCTTTAGCATGGTTAATGGCCTCGACAGTCTGAGGCATTACACCATCGTCAGCTGCTACAACAAGAATAGTTATATCCGTAACACTCGCTCCACGGGCACGCATCGTTGTGAACGCTTCGTGACCAGGTGTATCAAGGAATGTAATTTTCTTGTTATTGATTTCAACTTGGTATGCACCAATATGCTGTGTAATCCCGCCTGCTTCGCCCTCTGTAACGGCTGTATGACGGATCGCGTCCAGCAATGTTGTTTTACCGTGGTCAACGTGACCCATAATTGTAACGACAGGTGGACGTTCTTTAAGATCCTCTGGATTTTCTTCAACATGTTCCATCTCAAATGGATCTTCCTCAACCGGCAGCTTAAGTTCAACTTCAACTTTGTATTCATCTGCCACGAGCTGGATCGCATCTAAATCAAGCTCTTGGTTAATAGTCGCCATCACACCTAGGAATAAAAGCTTCTTAATAACTTCAGAAGCGTCTTTATGGAGCAGCTTTGCCAAATCACCAACGGTCATATTGCCACGCACGATGATTTTCTTAGGTGTATTGTCGATTTTCTCTTTCTGCGGCGCTTGCTGCTGATGTCTGCCCCGATGGTTATGTCTGCCTCTGTGATTCGGACCCGATCTCATATTACTTACTTTATTATCATCAAATCGTTTGTTATTAGACTTTGTCTTTTTCGTGGTTTTACCTTTACTAGCGGATACATCCTCTACTTCATTATCAGCCGCTTTAGGTCGGTTGCGGTTTGGATTCGATTGTGATGCTGCAGATGAGTTAGAACCTTGAGCATTTGATCGCTGAGCAGCGCCTTGTTGCTTATTGTGCTGCTGTTTGCGTTCGGTGTTTTGAGCCGCTTGTTTCACTTGGGCCTGCTTCTGAGGTTGTGATTGCTGTGATTGTCGTTCAGCGGTCGGCTGTTGTTGACGGCTTGTATCCGATTTAGGTTGCTCTGTTGGTTGTGCTGACTTCAATTGTTGTCCGCCTCTCACATTCTGTTGGTCTTGGTTTGAAGAGCCTGCTTGCTCATTATTGCGCGCTCCGCTGTCAGCAGATTTTGACGCAGGTGATTTTGCAGGTTCGTTCCCTGGTTTCTTCGTAGCTGCACTGGCTTTAACATCCTTGAAGAATTTTTCTACCGCTTCTACCGATTCCTGTTCCATTACACTCATATGATTGTTCACAGGAATATTAAGGCGCTTTAATATGGTTATGATTTCCTTACTGCTCATATTCAAAGATTTTGCATATTCATAAACTCTTAGTTTATCTTGTTTACTCAAATCCCTTCACCTCCAAAAGGTTATGACCTGGCTTTTTGGATCATCTGAGCCAAACCATGTTCCGTTACCGCAATAACTACTCTCTCAAATTTGCCAATGCTGTGTCCGATTTGTTCACGGCTCCCATATTGAATTAAAGGCACTCCAAACGTACGGCACTTATCTTGAAATTTCTTAGTCGTATTATCCGATGCATCCTCCGCAATACATACCAGCATTGCTTCTTTGCTGCGTATCGCTTTAAGGACAATTTCATCACCGCTGATCAACTTGCCTGCCCTCATAGCCAAGCCTAAATAGGAGAAAAAGCGTTCACTCATTAGCCGCGTCCTCTTTCTGGGCATGGAATGCATCTTCAACCTTTATGAAATCCTGTTCAAGCTGATCATAGATCTCTGGACTAACCTGATGCTTAAGCGCCCTGTCAAACGCTTTGCTTTTTTTGGCTAAACGGAAGCAATCCACTTTGCCGCACAAATAAGCGCCTCTTCATGACTTTTTGCCCGAAATATCTATGAATATCTCATCCTCTGGTGATTTGACCACCCGAATAAGCTCTTTCTTCGGCATCATCTCTTGGCAAGCCACGCACTTTCTTAAAGGCACTCGACGAACTCGCATCCTGTTCACTCCTTAACTAGCCACGTTCAAACATCTTTATTACATGTTATATAATCAACTACTCAATACTGATGGAATCCTGCTCTATTTCGTCTGTATCTGATTTCGGACGCCCGAATTCTTCCTCTGCTTGCGATTCACTTTTGATATCAATTTTCCAGCCTGTTAGTTTAGCGGCAAGCCGCGCATTCTGCCCTTTAATTCCAATCGCCAAGGACAATTGATAATCAGGAACGATAACGCGGGCCATTTTCTCAGCCTCAAACACCTCAACTTCTAACACCTTTGAGGGACTCAACGCATTTGCAACATACTCCTCAATATTCTCAGACCAATTAACAATATCGATCTTCTCACCCTTTAACTCGTTAACGATGGTCTGAACCCGCATGCCTTTTGGACCTACGCAGGAGCCCACTGGATCAACCTCAGGGTCTCTTGAGTAGACAGCTATCTTCGAGCGGAATCCCGCTTCTCTGGCTACAGATCTAATCTCAACGGTACCGTCATAAATTTCCGGCACTTCCAATTCGAACAAGCGCTTCAGCAACCCAGGATGAGTTCTAGACAGCATAATTTGAGGCCCCTTAGTCGTATTCTCCACTTTGGTAATGTAGGCCTTAACACGATCCTGCTGTTTGAATTTTTCCGTAGGCATAATTTCAGTAATCGGAAGCAGCGCTTCAATCTTGCCCAAATCAACATAATAATTACGCGGGTCAACACGCTGCACAATACCGGTTACGATATCGTCCTCTTTTTCGATAAAAGCATTGTAGATCAATCCTCTTTCAGCCTCGCGAATACGCTGCGTTACAACCTGCTTAGCCGTCTGCGCCGCAATTCTACCAAAGTCTCTAGGGGTGACTTCAATTTCAACAATATCATTAAGCTGGAAGTTGCTATTAATGGCTTTTGCTGCTTCCCAAGAAATTTCTAATCTTGGATCCAATGTCTCCTCAACTACAGTCTTACGAGCGTATACTTTAATTAATCCCGTATGACGGTTGATGTCGACCCGAACATTTTGAGCCGTGTTGAAATTACGCTTGTAACTCGAAATTAATGCGGCCTCGATGGCTTCAATTAAAATATCCTTACTAATTCCCTTTTCCCTTTCAATTTCCGATAATGCATCAATAAAATCAGTATTCATCGAAAATCGGCTCCCCCTTTCAATAGGTCACATATTCAAAATTTTAGAAAACGATCGCTAATCTGGCGCTGGCCATCTTAGGATATGGAATCACAACTTCTTTCTGATTCACCTTAAGAACAGCCTCTTCACCGTTAAACGCAAATAATACCCCTTCAAATTCTTTTGCGCCGTTGATCGGTTCATATGTAGTAATAAATACGTGCTTGTTAATCGATTTCACAAAATCGTCCGGCTTCTTCAACGGTCTCTCTGCCCCTGGCGAGGACACTTCAAGAAAGTATGCTTCTTCAATAGGATCCTTCTCGTCAAGCTTCTGACTAAGGTGCTCGCTAACGCGGCCGCAATCATCAATATCAACGCCGCCGTCTTTATCGATAAACACCCGCAAGAAGCGATTACTTCCTTCTTTCACAAATTCAACATCAACCAACTCATATTCACCACTGGCAGTGAAAGGTTCCATGAATTGCTCAATGATCGATTTGATATGCTCACTCATGCAGTTATGTATCCCCTTTCTATAGCAATATCGTAAGGATATGCATAGTCTTTCCCATTTGAAATCAATGCATTTCTTCGTCTAAATAAAACGTAAAGAGTGGGTTTCCCCACTCTTTGATCACGGATTTATCAACATAATTACCAAGAGCATTATACCATAACCAGTGTTTCCATACAAGAACCTTCCATTACGTTAGAATAACGAAAGCTGATTTGACTCTGGCAGTCCTCTGAAACAGCCCATTTGATTTAAGACTTCTACAATCGTCTTACTTGCCTTTGACCTTTGCTGGAAATCTTCAATGGATAGGAAATCACCAGCTTCTTTGGCGGCAGCTATATTCTTAGCAGCATTAACACCTAATCCTTGAATAGCAGAGAATGGAGGAATAAGACTGTCTCCGTCTATAATGAATTTTGTCGCCTCAGAACGATATAGATCGATGCTCTTAAAGCTAAAGCCTCGTGCAGTCATTTCCAGTGCCATTTCTAGAATGGAGACCATCGCTTTTTCTTTCGGTGCTGCCTGGAATCCCTTCTCTTCAATTTCGATCAGCTTTTTCAAAATAGCATCATAACCCTGACAGAACAATTCAACATCAAAATCATCAGCACGTACTGAAAAATACGTAGCGTAATAAGCTATAGGATAATTGACTTTGAAAAAAGCGGTGCGAACAGCCGAAGTTACATAGGCTGCAGCATGGGCTTTCGGAAACATATATTCTATCTTTAGACATGAATCGATATACCAGTTAGGTACTTTGCAGCGCTTCATTTCTTCGATCCATTCATCTTTAAGTCCCTTACCTTTACGCACACTTTCTGTAATCGTAAATGCCAGTCCCGGATCCATGCCCGCTTTATAGATTAAGTACAGCATAATATCATCACGACAACCAATCACCGTCTTGATGGTGCACGTCTGATTCTTAATCAATTCTTGGGCATTTCCTAACCACACCCCGCTGCCATGCGATAATCCAGAAATTTGCAGCAGATCGGCGAAGGTCTTTGGCTGGGTTTCATACAGCATCTGACGTACGAACTTCGTTCCCATCTCCGGTACCCCATAAGTGGCCACTGGTGTTCTGATTTGTTCAGGTGTGACGTCAAGCGCCTCAGTTGAGGAGAAGATGCTCATGACCTTAGGATCATTCATTGGGATCGTTGTAGGATCCACACCCGTTAAATCCTGAAGCATCCGCATCATCGTTGGGTCATCGTGCCCGAGAATATCGAGCTTCAATAAGTTAGCGTCGAAAGCGTGATAGTCAAAATGCGTTGTTTTCCATTCAGAGGACGTATCATCAGCAGGGTACTGAACCGGTGTAATGTCATCTACCTCCATATAATCAGGCACAACGACGATACCGCCCGGATGCTGACCCGTATTTCGTTTAACTCCTGTACAACCGGAAGCGAGCCTTAAAATTTCCGCAGTTTTCCACTTCTTGCCTTGCTCTTCTTCCAGCTTCTTCACATAACCAAAGGCGGTTTTCTCTGCTACTGTCCCGATCGTCCCTGCTCGGAATACGCTTTTTTCACCGAAAAGCACCTTGGTGTAATTATGGGCATGAGGCTGATATTCACCAGAGAAGTTAAGGTCGATATCGGGAACTTTGTCCCCTTTAAAGCCTAGGAAGGTTTCAAATGGAATATCTTGCCCTTCACCTTTCATTACAGTTCCGCAATTCGGGCAGTCCTTATCGGGTAAGTCGAAACCGCTCGGCACACTGCCGTCTGTAAACCATTCATTATATTTGCAAGATTTGCAAACGTAATGTGCAGGCAGCGGATTCACTTCTGAAATACCTAACGCCGTCGCTACATAAGAGGAACCAACCGATCCCCTGGAACCAACCAAATAACCGTCTTGGTTAGACTTCTTCACCAGTCGCTCGGAAATGAGATAGTTTGCAGAGAATCCGTATTTAATAATAGGCACAAGCTCCTTCTCCAAGCGATCGATGACAAGCTGCGGCAACGGATCGCCATACATAGCTTTCGCCGTTTCATAGCATTTGGTCCGAATTTCTTCGTCCGCTCCTTCAATGATAGGGGTGAACAGCTTTGTCGGGAACATCTCAATCTCCTCAAACTGTTCGGCTAGTGCGTTCGTGTTTTTAACAACCACTTCAAAGGCCTTCTCTTCACCTAGATGTTGAAATTCTTGAAGCATTTCTTCCGTTGTTCTGAAATGCACATCTGGTTTATTGATCCCTTTAAGCGGACTGAAACCAGTAATACCGTGAATCGTTATATCCCGACATATTTTGTCCCGTGGATGAAGATAATGCACATTACCAGTGGCGATGACAGGCTTATTAAGCTTTCTGCCGATTTGGCAAACACGTTCATTCGCCTCTTGCAATTCTCTTATGCTGCCAACTAGTCCTTTCTCTACTAAATGCATATTTAAAGATGCAGGCTGAATTTCTAGCACATCATAGAATGCCGCTACTTCCTCTGCTTCTTCGATAGATTTATTCAATACTGTTTCATAGAATTCGCCCTTCTCACAACCCGAAGCAATGATCAGCCCTTCACGCATGTCACTGAGCTTACTTTTGGGAATGCAAGGCACCTTATTGAAATATTCAGTATGCGAGAGCGAGATCAACTTGAATAAATTTTTCTTGCCTACCGCGTTTTGAGCGTAAATACAGCAATGAAAAGGGCGGGCATTTTTGAGGCTGGTGCCTACATATTGATTTAACTGATCTAAGTGTGTCATATGATTCTCTACCGCATCCTTAATCATATGAAACAGAACATGTCCAAGCGCTATGGAATCATCGATCGCTCGATGGTGATTTTCAAGGCTGACTTTAAATTTATCTGAGAGTGTATTGAGCCTATGATTCTTTAAAGTTGGATACATTAATCTAGCAAGCTCCAGCGTATCCAGAACTGCATTTTGTAAGACTGGCAACCCTAATTGCTTGAGATTCGCTTGCATAAACCCCATATCAAATCTAGCATTATGAGCCACCAGAACTGCATCTTCTATAAAGTCCACAAATTCTCTTAATTTGGGCTCCAATTCAGGCGCACCTACAACCATATCATCTGTTATGTTTGTTAATTGTGAAATATGATAGGGAATTTTCTCATGCGGGTTAATGAATGTCGAGAACCGGCCGATTTCTTCGCCTCCCTTCATCTTTACCCCAGCGAGCTCTATGATTTTGTTATTCACAACAGACAAACCGGTAGTCTCTATATCAAATACAACATACACGGCTTCTTCCAAAGCAACGGAAACAGGGTTCATGACAATAGGTACCGCATCATTCACAACATTGGCCTCTACGCCATAAATCATTTTTATGCCATGCTTCTTAGAAGCCTTATATGCTTCTGGAAAAGATTGAACGCCAGCATGATCGGTTACAGCTATTGCACGATGACCCCATTTAGCTGCTGTCTTAATGTACTCACTTACTGGCGCCATTCCATCCATCGTACTCATATTGGAATGAAGATGAAATTCGACACGTTTCTCTTGTGCATCATCCATCCGTTCAGGAGGAGCTTTAACTTCCCGCAAGTCAGATGGAATCATTACGAGTTCGGGTACTTGCATGAAACGATCATATTCAACTTTCCCTCTAGCAATCAACCATTGGCCGTTGCTCAGACGGTTAAGCATTTTGACATCCTCTTTATTCTTACCAAACACTTTCAGCTGCAGTGAATCTGTAAAATCAGTCAGATTAAACGTAAATAAAGTCATCCCGTTGCGAAGCTCTTTGACTTCAAGACCAAAAACGGTGCCTTGAATCGTCATTTTCTTCTCTTCATCTTGAATCGCTTGAAGAGGGACAGGCTGATCTTTAATATCGTAGCCTAATTGAAACGGTCCTTCTGCTTCCTCGTTTGGTTCAGAGTCTTCCTTCACGATCTCCGTCATCATGTGCTGAGTAACTGCTGTATCCTCTTCTACGATTTTTTGTTGGAATTGCTCGTACACTTCTGAACTCGTATCACTTACATCCAGCGCAATCTGATACGTCCGGCAGAAGTAGACTTCGAAGAAGCGTTTGATCATCACTTCGATGTTTTTCTTCTTTGCTAATTCCATCGCTGTTTTATCGAGCAGAGTCACTTTGATTATTCCACTGGTCACCTCAACCTTAGCACTGCTCATCCATCCATTCACAGAAACGATCTCTCGCTGCACCCAATCTAAGAACATAGGCCAGTATTCCAGCACCAGCGTGTCATCTTGGACTTGCTCACTGTAACGAATGACAAAGCTGATTTTGGCTATATGTGCAAACCGATCCATGATTGTTCTGCAGAACGATCGATATATATCTTGGGGCACAAGTGATTGTTTTTCCAAATAAAAGGTCCATTCCCGATTCGTTTTACTCACTTCTACCCGCTCAATATACCCTTCAGCAAAAAACGAATCGATCATATCCGTTGGAATCTGGGCTTGGTTCATCAACATTTCAAAACGATTTCGCTTGTCTGCAAGATTGCTCATCGCGGTTTCCTCCCTAGTCCTTCTTCAACCTGTTCGAAAAAAGAAAAGGCAAAAGGAGAGTGTCCGATTGCCTTTATCGACATAATGTTTAAAGTGAGGCTCACCATTGTTCTATGGCCATAGCCTCATTGCAGCTTAATATGCTTTTGCAAACACAACCGTATGCTTTGCTTGTTCCCCGCAAACAACACAAGTGGTTTTATGTTCTTTGACCTCAAATGGAATATTTCGGCTCGTTGCGCCAGTCTCCTCTTTCACTTGGTGTTCACAAGCATCGGAACCGCACCAGCCCGCAAGCCGGAAGCCGCGCTTATCTTCTAAGGAAGCTTTCATTTCGTCCAAATGATCAACTGCTATAAAGTGATCTTCACGGAACTGAACAGCCTTCTCAAACATCGTCTGGTGAATGTCCTCCAAGAAGGATTCGACCTCTTGTACTAAATTCTCCTGCTTGACGATTCGTTTTTCACCTGTGGATCTTGCGACTAACACCACTTGTCCATTCTCCATATCCCGTGGTCCTAGTTCAATCCGGATCGGAACACCGCGCATCTCATATTCATTGAATTTCCAGCCAGGGCTTTGATCTGAACGATCATCTACTTTAACGCGTATTCCGGCCTGCTTTAACTGCGCATAAAGCTCGTCTGTCTTGGCAATAACCATGTCCCTTGTTTTAGCAGGACCAATAGGAATCATAATGACCTGCGTGGGTGCTACCTTTGGAGGCAAGCATAGCCCTTTATCATCACCATGAACCATAATTAAAGCACCGATGAGTCTTGTACTTACCCCCCACGAAGTGGTATTCGCAAATTGCAAATTATTCTCGCGGTCTAAGAATTTGATATCAAACGCTTCCGCGAAATTCGTACCCATAAAATGAGAGGTACCGGCCTGAACAGCCTTTCCGTCTTTCATCATCGCTTCAATTGAATACGTCTCTCTGGCGCCTGCAAACTTCTCAGATGGCGTCTTCTGTCCTATGATGACCGGTATAGCTAAGACGTTCTCTACGAAGTCACGATACACTTCAAGCATGCGCATCGTTTCTTCTTTGGCTTCCTCTTCTGTTTCATGTGCCGTATGGCCTTCTTGCCATAAAAATTCACTGGTACGCAGAAACGGCAAGGTGCGTTTTTCCCATCGAACCACGTTAGCCCATTGATTAATCAACAGCGGTAAATCCCGATAGGATTGAATCCATTTGGCATACATATGACCAAACATCGTCTCAGACGTTGGACGGATCGCTAAACGTTCCTCCAGTGGATCCCCACCTGCTTCAGTAACCCAAGGAAGTTCAGGATTAAATCCTTCAACGTGTTCTTTCTCCTTTTGAAAGAAGCTCTCCGGAATGAAGATCGGAAAATAAGCGTTGCGATGCCCTGTTTCTTTAAATCTTCGATCCAAATCCTTCTGAATGGCTTCCCAAATCTCATATCCGTCTGGTTTAAATACAATACAACCTCTAACAGGCGAATAATCCATAAGGTCGGCCTTCTTAATGACATCGATATACCATCTAGAAAAATCCTCACTCTGAGGGGTAATTTCTTTTACGAACTGCTTATCCTTGGACATACAAACCTCCTGTGTTCTGATCAAATCAACCTTTAAACAACCTTAATATATCATTGTACGTTACTGCAATCATCAATAACATCAGCATAGCAAAACCAATAAAATGAATTAAACTTTCTCGGTTCGGATCAACGGGTTTGCCTCTAATCGCCTCGAAGCCAATAAAGATTAAACGACTTCCGTCCAATGCAGGGATAGGCAGCAAATTAAAAATACCTAAATAAAGACTCAGAATGGCAGCCCATAAAACTAGCTTATCATAACCGAGACTGGCAGCCTGCCCTGTAAATTCAACAACTCGAACAGGACCTCCAAGATCATCTAACTTCAACTGAAGCGTGACCAATTTACCCAGATTGACATATATATCTTTAGTAATATTTACGATCATCGTGGAAGTAGTGGAAATCGTCTCTGTAAAGGTAGCGTTTCTCCGGTCACTATCCAGTTGGAAGCCTACAACCCCTACACCTTCAATATTTTGAGGAATGACGACCTTTCGAAGATGTTCGTTATTACGTTCAATGAGCCATACCATTTCCTGTTCCGGTGATTGTTGAATGAGATTTACGAGTTTATTGGAATCCGTACCAATGTGTTCATTATTTACTTGTAAGATCACATCGCCTTGTTCAAGACCCGCGGCCTCCGCTGCAGAGTTTGCCGAAATTTCTCCCATCTTGATGTTCGTAGGTACCCCTTGAATGATCACAAAGGCTAGGAATAGAATAATAGCAAGCACAAAGTTCATCATAGGTCCAGCAAAAATAGCCATAGCGCGCTGCCCTACTGTCTTACTTCCGAACTGCCTATTCCAAGGCGCAATTTGTGTTTCCTTGCCGCGTGTGACCATAAGTGCCTCTGGATGGACTTGAAACGATTCGATGTCTCCATCAATCTCAAGATCCAGTTTAAGCTTACGTTCCAAGTCGATGGATTCAACTGTACCAATAATAACATCTGATCTCTGATCTAATCGGTCCAAGTATAGATGTGTAACCTGCTGATGGTTTACCTGCACAGCGATCGTTTGGCCGTTAGCCACCTGAACAATTTCCGGGTCTTCGCCAGCCATTCTTACAAAACCGCCTAAAGGTAACATTCTTATCGTCCATCTGGTTTCCGTTTTTTTGTAAGAAAACAACTTTGGACCGAATCCAATCGCAAATTCACGTACGAGGATACCTGCACGCTTAGCAAAATAAAAATGTCCCCATTCATGGATGCCAACCAACAAGAAAAATACAAGAATGGTGAGAAATATAACTTCAGGTGTAAACAAATGTGTTTCCTCCTTTAGAACAAATGCGAGACCACAATGAGAATCTTTCCTATAAAGTATGTCCTTAGATTATCATTATTCCAACATTGGATTCAAGGCATACGAAGGACTATATCGCAGCTGCTATTTGTCTAGCCCATTTATCTGCTTCAGCGATTTGTTCCAAATCAGGGCTGGCACAGCTGACATGCTGTTCAAGCACCTTCTCTACAATCGTTTCGATGTGAAGAAATTCAATATTACCCTGAAGAAAACGTTCAACTGCCATTTCGTTAGCAGCATTAAAAACAGCAGGACTCGTCCCCCCTGCCTTTCCTGCTTCGAACGCTAAACGCAAACAAGGATAGCGGTCAAAGTCCATAGTCTTAAAGTCAAGTGAAGAAAGTTCTGTCAAATTCATAGACTCAGATGGACTGTTCCAGCGCTCAGGATATGTCAGTGCGTATTGAATCGGTATGCGCATATCAGGCAGCCCCAATTGAGCTATCACACTATGATCCTTAAATTGTACCATGGAATGAATAATCGATTGGGGATGAATAACCACTTCAATATGCTCATACGAAACGCCAAACAACCAATGCGCTTCTATGACCTCCAAGCCCTTATTCACCATCGTTGCTGAATCAATAGTAATCTTCGCACCCATGGACCAATTAGGATGGTTTAATGCTTCTTCAACCGTTACCCCTTGAAGTTCTGCTCTTGAGCGATCTCGGAATGACCCGCCAGACGCCGTGAGAATGAGTTTAGATATGTCTTTCTTTGCTTCTCCATTTAAACATTGGAAAATAGCCGAGTGCTCGCTGTCTACCGGTAGTAATGATAGTTGTTGTTGCTTTATTTTCTCCATAATAATATGGCCTGCAGTGACTAACGTTTCTTTATTCGCTAATCCGATATGTTTCCCTGCATCAATGGCAGCGATCGTTGGTTCCAAACCTTGGCTGCCTACGAGTGCCGTAACGACCAATTCCGCCTCTGTATGAGCTGCTGTTTCAATCAATCCCTCTTGTCCATACATCACACGAATAGATTGAGGGAGTTCGTCTCTAACACGATCAGCTAACTCACGGGTTGCCACAGTGACAAGCTTAGGTTGAAATGTTAGTGCTTGTTTAATCAGTAAATTAATATTTCGTCCAGCGCTCAGCGCCTCAACTTGAAAGCGGTCTGAGTGATAAGAAATGACATCGAGAGTCTGTGTTCCGATCGAACCTGTAGATCCCAATATTGCAATCTTTTTCTTCATTCAGTCACCTCTTGTCCAATTTTACAGTGCGTTTAAGAATAACATATGTATAATAGGAAAGACAATCAACCAGCTGTCTGTGCGATCTAAAATCCCGCCGTGGCCTGGCAGCAATGTTCCTGAATCTTTCACCGCTCTAAGCCGCTTAAAAGCCGATTCGAACAAATCACCCAATTGTCCAGTTAAGGCGATAACAGCACCCATTGCAGCCGCATGGATAGGAGACAATAATTGTGGCTGAATCCAAGCAAAAACAAGCGCCGCTGCTACAGAGAACACAATCCCGCCCAATGCGCCTTCAATCGTCTTATTAGGGCTTATAGCTGGCCACAATTTATGTTTACCTATCGCCATACCCGTAAAATATGCACCTGAATCGGTTGCCCATATACACGCGAATATTAATAACATCCAGAATAATGAATGGTCCAACCAAATGGTTTTCATCATAAAATGAAAGCCGAAGCCGATGTATACAATACCCAACATATATAAGGCAGCGTGATCAAATGTAAACTTATTTTTCGAAAATACCATGAGACTTAAAAAAACAAACAAAAGAAACCACAGTAAGGTTTCTATTGATGGGAATGAATTATGGGTTATCCGCTCTAAGGGCAATGTAAAGTAAACCATGCTGATATAACTGACCCATGCTGCTGGGTTCCCTAGAGCGAATTGATTTATTTTGAGGTACTCTACCATACCTGCGATAGACATAGCGATCAATAAGGCAGTAAACCAGTAACCGCCAAGGTATAAAACAGTCAAAAATCCAGCGCCCGCAATAATACCCGTGATGATTCTTTGCTTCAAATATGATTCCCCCAAACGTTCAACGCACCCTCATTACAACCCGCCAAAACGCCGGGCGCGATGCTGATAGTCCGCTATTGCTTTGAAAAGATGCTCCTCACTGAAATCGGGCCAAAACACATCGGTAAAGCTCAGCTCACTATATGCAAGCTGCCACAGCATAAAATTACTAATTCTAATTTCGCCGCTGGTCCTAATCAGAAGATCCGGATGAGGGAGATCTCCTGTTAGTAAATAAGGTTCGAAATTGTGTTCTGTTATATCGTCAAGCGTAATACGCTGAGCTAACAAATCTTCAGCCATTGCTTTAAAGCCGTTTACAATTTCCTTACGACTGCCATAATTAATAGCGAAATTAAGAAGAAGCCCTGTATTATGTCGTGTTCTTTCTATCGCCTCTTCAATTGGCCTGAGTGCATGCTCCGGCATAGCTTCCTTATAACCCGTCATACGAATGCGAACGTTCTTTTCAATGAGTTCTTCCATCTCTAATGGAAAAAACTCCTGCGGAAGCTTCATTAAAAACTCCACTTCATCTTTAGGACGCTTCCAATTTTCAGTTGAAAAGGCATAAAGCGTTAATACTTTCACGCCCAATTGATCCGCAGCAATCGTAATACGCTTCACGTTTTTCATCCCTTGACGGTGTCCAGCTATTCTAGGCAACCCTCTCCGTTTAGCCCAGCGTCCGTTACCATCCATGATGACAGCAACATGCTGCGGTATGTTATTGGGATCTATGATATCCTGCTTACCGCGTAACCATTGTTGTACCTTGTCAATCATTTGAATTTCCCCCATAAGGTATGCATGTAAATACATAAACCCCCACCAGCATGGGGGTAATGTTGTGATTTAATTAAACGTCCATAATTTCCTTTTCTTTCGCTGTTAAAGCTTTATCCACTTCAGCAATATACTTGTCGGTTAATTTCTGAATATCATCCTGATGTCGACGGGATTCATCTTCAGAAATATCCGTTTTCTCTAATTTCTTAATGTCATCATTCGCGTCACGACGAATATTCCGTACGGCGACCTTTGCTTCTTCACCAGACTTCTTCGTTAATTTCACAAGATCAGCTCTACGCTCCTCGGTTAAAGCTGGAATCGATAGACGAATTTGATCTCCGTCGTTAGAAGGAGTTAAACCTAAATCAGACTTCATAATAGCCTTCTCGATCGAGGCTAACGAGCTTTTGTCCCAAGGCTGAATCATCAAAGTTCTTGGATCTGGTGTAGAAATGTTCGCAAGTTGATTGACAGGTGTCATCGCGCCATAATATTCAACCTGAACACGGTCTAACAAGGATGGATTAGCTCTTCCGGCTCTTAAAGATGCGAGATCTCTCTGCAGAGCTTGAATGGCTTTAACCATCCGCTCTTCTGCATTTTTCTTAATGGATTGCGGCATCAGTCAACACTCCCTTTTACAATTGTACCAATTTTTTCGCCTAATAGAACTCTTTTTATGTTTCCTTCTTCGGTAATGGAGAACACGATGAGCGGTAAATCATTATCCATACATAAGGAAGAGGCAGTAGAATCCATTACACCCAAGTTTTTATTCAGCACTTCCATATACGTTAATTCATCAAATTTTTCGGCTGAAGCATCTTTGAAAGGATCTGCTGAATAGACCCCGTCCACTTTATTCTTAGCCATTAAGATAACCTCTGCTTCGATCTCAGCAGCTCTTAAGGCAGCCGTTGTATCGGTAGAGAAGAACGGATTACCCGTTCCTGCAGCAAAGATAACGACTCTCTTCTTTTCTAAATGGCGAATGGCTCGTCTACGAATATAAGGCTCAGCAATTTGCTGCATTTCAATGGAGGTTTGCACCCGAGTAGGAACTCCCATTTTCTCCAAAGAATCCTGTAAAGCTAAAGAATTCATCACGGTAGCCAACATACCCATGTAATCGGCTGTTGCACGATCTATCCCTTTAGCGCTGCCAGCAATCCCTCTCCAAATGTTTCCGCCACCTACTACAATAGCTACTTCTATTCCCAAAGCCACAACTTCTTTTATCTGCCTTGCAATGGTCTGGATCGTATCTCCTTCGATTCCGTAGCCCTGCTGTCCGGCTAGTGCTTCACCACTAAGTTTTAATATTACGCGTTTGTACATAGGTTGTTCCAACTTTGTTACACCCTCCATTCATGACAAGACATCTGCCATTTTTCCAGCTTTTATTTAAAAAAGAAGGAACACAGCGTGTTCCCGTCTTTTGAAACTTCTTTATGTTCGACTAGATCAGTAACGATGCAGCGAATTAACCGCCTTGAACTTGAGACATCACTTCTTCTACGAAGTTGTCTTCTTTTTTCTCTAGGCCTTCACCTAATTCAAAACGAGCAAAACGACGGATGGAGATGTTCTCGCCAATCGTAGCCACTTTTTCGTTTAATAATTGAGAGATGGTTTTGTCTGGGTCCTTGATGAAGGATTGCTCTAGAAGGCAATTTTCTTCATAGTACTTTTTGATGCGGCCTTCAACCATTTTCTCAGCAATATTCTCTGGTTTACCTTCGTTAATCGCTTGTGCTTTTAAAATTTCGCGCTCTTTATCAAGCACATCCTGAGGTACTTCTTCTTTACGTACATATAATGGGTTTGCAGCTGCGATTTGCATTGCGATATCGCGCGCAAACTCTTTGAATTGATCAGTCTTGCCTACGAAGTCAGTTTCACAGTTGATTTCAACTAAGACACCGATTCTTCCGCCAGCATGAATGTAAGATTCTACGGTACCTTCTGTAGCTGCACGATCAGCTTTTTTAGCTGCTGCGGAAAGGCCTTTTTCTCTTAGAACTTCACTTGCTTTTTGAATATCTCCGTTTGCTTCCTCTAACGCTTTTTTACAATCCAACATACCCGCGCCTGTTTTTTCACGTAATTCTTTAACTTGTGCTGCTGTTACTGCCATGATTATGTACCTCCTAAATTTTAGTTCATACTTTATCCAAAAAAAGGGCGGTGAGAGGCTTTCCAACCTTCAAACCACCCTTTACTGTTGTTTTCAATTAAGCTGTTGTTTGTTCGCCTTGATGAGCTTCGATCACAGCATCAGCCATTTTTGCAGTTAACAATTTAACCGCACGAATCGCATCATCATTACCAGGGATTACGTAGTCTATCTCATCTGGATCACAGTTAGTATCGACAATACCCACGATAGGAATACCTAATTTGCGAGCTTCTGCTACTGCGATACGCTCTTTACGAGGATCGATAACGAATAATGCGCTAGGAAGCTGCTTCATTTGGGAAATACCGCCCAAGAATTTTTCTAGACGATCTTTCTCTTTTCTAAGCAAAATAACTTCTTTCTTAGGAAGCACTTCAAATGTGCCATCCTCTTCCCATTTATTAAGCTCATGTAAGCGTTGAACACGCTTTTGAATGGTTTGGAAGTTTGTTAATGTACCGCCTAACCATCTTTGGTTGATGTAGTACATTCCACAGCGCTCAGCTTCTTCTTGAACAGAATCTTGAGCTTGTTTCTTAGTTCCTACGAAAAGAATAGTGCCGCCGTCTTCAGCGATGGATCTTACAAAGTTGTAAGCCTCTTCCACTTTCTTAACTGTTTTTTGTAAATCGATAATGTAAATACCGTTTCTTTCGGTGAAGATGTAACGATCCATTTTTGGGTTCCAACGACGTGTTTGATGTCCGAAGTGTACCCCAGCTTCTAATAATTGTTTCATGGATATTACTGCCATCTCCACACACCTCCTCATGTTTTGGTTTTTTGAATGTCCTCCGCTGCTCGCATCTTTCGATAAGACTTCATCTGTTGATGAAGCACCCTTATGCGAAATTAAACAGCGTGTGTATTAACACCGTCAATTAATATACCATAACTCCATTCCCTATGCAACTGATTCATGGAGAGTTATGTCGAAACATAACTAAACCCTTTAGATCCAACATGCAGATCAAAGGGTTTAATTGTTATTCTGAACTAGCTGTTCAATGATTTCATCCATCGTCGGCTGACCAACAAATTCAAAATATCCCGATTTAATCTGAGTACTTAACTTTCTTTTAATCATCGTATCCTCAAATACGTTCGCATCCTCGATTAAGCTTAATTCCTTTAACAGCTTTGCTACCTGTTTAGCCGTAGCCCCGCTAGGGACAACGAATCCTTTAGTCTTAAATTGATGCTTCCATTCTTCCAATTGGTGTTCAGCTTCTAATCTTACCTCAGACACGGCTTCATTGAGATCCGCATCTGTATACAAGCTTTCTGTAACTGAAACCAAACGGTAATCATTATCTTTGGCCCATTTTTCGACGATTTCTTTAGTCAGCGTTTCAGCAACAAGCGGCTCTTCTAGTTCATTATTTGAAAGGCGCTCTTTCGCACCTAAACGCATCTCAGTCAACTGCAGCAGTAAAACAGCGGTAATCAGACCTAATCCCAATCCGAATAGAAAGGTTCTGTTCTTAAACACCTTGCTGTTCCTCCTTACTGGCTAACTGAAGTATGAGCTGGACCTCGCCTTTATTCATGTTGAGTTTCTTGGCAATATACTCTATAGATTTGCCTTGATGATGCCACTCAAACAATTCCTTATATCTAAATTTGATACTTGATTCATTTGCTGTACTATCATCACTATTATTAGTAACTTCTTCATCCTTGACCAACAATACAGCAGGGGCATCACTATTTACTGCCTGATCCTTCTGCGCAATGATTGGGGCAATCGTCGCTGTTACCTTTTGTTGATCTGAGGACAGTTTACCTATAGTATGCTGCAATTGATCATTGTGATGCTCTAAGCTTTCAATGCGACCCAATAACCGTGAGATATTCATCTCATAATCTTTTTGAAGTGTTGAAATATGACCGATCAATTTTTGATTATCTTCTTCAATCTCATGCGTATAATGTTCCATTGTATCTTCCATTTGCTTGATGAGTTCCATGTGTTGATTCGAATTTTTCTGTTTGGGCAGCAGTGCAGCATAAACTATTACGCACGCGCCTAGCAGCACTAAAATTTGCCAGACTTCCATTCCCATTCACCTATTTTCTTTTAAACATACAAAAAAATCACTGAATCCCTCTAGTTGGAAAGGATATAGGGTTCCGCCCTACAGTGATAAATCAATGTGATGACCTTTATAAGGGTGTGCAATGCTTGCTTCCTTGACTTGCGACTGTTTCTCTTTAGAAGACTTCTGTTCTTCGTCATCTTGTTGACCTGCACTGTCTTCCTTTTCATCTTCGATCATCATTTTATCAGATGCTTCAACCTTCTGACTTTTCTTTCGCAATTCTTCTTGTTCTTTCATCGTTCTGACAGCTAATAACTCTTGATCGTGAATTGGCTTATGGACAAGCTTTTGCTGCATCGTTCCGGCATCCTGTGTTCTTGGCAAGGCAATCTGTAGTTCTATAGGTTTTAAACTCATAGGATCACCCCATTACACATTTTGAACTAAAGATACATCTCCATCTACAATTTTAAACGAAATTCTGCCGATGGGATCTTTTACAAAACGGGTATACCGTCCAATCACTACTTTACAGCCGCCATAAATGGTATGGCCCACATCAACTCTGGCAAATTCCGTTTCCTCAAGAACTTTTTCGATGTCCATGACTCGCTCTTTCATGGCAGTTAGTTCATCTGTCGACTGTTTTTTTGTATTACTCAGTTTAATTCGCATAGCTAGCTTATCACCGGATAGTTGACCAACAGAAGCCATTTGATCAAGTAAGTTCAAAGCCTTGCCTGTCTTCTCTAAATTTTCATGATGTTCACGAATCTTCTGCTTTAAGTGAACTAATTCATTACGAAGCTCTGGCAAGACTCCAACTTCAATCACGGTTGGCGTCGACATGGTGTTGCCAATGGTTCTAGCCGTAACGTTCTCTCCCGCTTGAACTGTACCACCAACAATTAAACCTTTTGTACCAGAACATACCACCCGTCTTACAGCCCTGATATTCGAATGCATGATACTTTGACTGACGAGTACATCCTCACCTGCTTCTACATTACCTTCTTGAATGAATGAACTTTTCACATTTTTACCTGCTTTGACGATCCCTTTATGATGAGCAAGAACGCCCGCAGTTATTTCAATAGAACCACCTGCGATTAGCTCCGCTCCTTCTACGCCGCCAATCACACGAATGTCACCCGATGCCTTGACACGAAATCCATTAAGCACATTCCCTCTGACGACAACCGTTCCAACAAAGTCGATATTACCAACGTTGTAATCCACATCCCCGTTCACTTCATAAACAGGGAACACATTAATTTTATCTCGATCAGTAACCGCTACAAGGCCGTCGATCGCAGCGTACATACGCTTATTCTCAGGATCAACGACCACATTTTTACCTAGCTTAAACCGTGCTTCTTTCCCTGATTTTCCATACAACATTTCGCCTGTAACCGCCTTGCCAATGACTCCTTCTTCGGCAGGCACTCTTTCCGCTAAAAGCTGTCCTTTTAACACATTCTTAAGGTTGTTCAATTCTTTTAAATCAACCGTGCCATCTTCACTTTCAGCTGGGGTTTTCTTCTGATCGGGTTCATACAAATATCGAATGTAGCCATCCTTACCATCACGGGGCTGATCACCTCTTGCAATCGTGACTTTTTCGTCTGTAAAATTATATGGTTCTCTAGTTAATAAAGATAACTGATCATATTGCAAGCCGTAAACAATCTTTTGTGATTGCAAGTAGGTGGTTAGTTGTTCCAGTGTAATCTTAAATGACTCATTAATGTTCGTAAAATTCAAGTATGCTAAGGTTTTATCCTCCGAAAGCGTAAGCGTGACAAAGTGGTCAATCGGCATTTGCTGTTCGGCCATAACAAAAACCCCCTTTCTTTATTTATCGGTCAAATAGCAGCTGATTTTTATTCTTTCCTAAAGATCCTTTCAAACGAAGGATCGCCTTGGAATGCAATTGGGAAATTCGAGAAGGCGAAAGATTCATAACTTCAGCAATCTCGCTTAAAGACAGTTCTTCATAATAAAACTAAGATACTACAATACGTTCTTTCTCTGTTAATTTTTCAATCGCTTTAGCCAGGCTTTCTTTTATATAAAATTCGTTCACTTTGTATTCTGGATTTTTCGCTTTCTCATCAATTAATAAAGACATCCGAGTCTCTGATTCCTCTTCCTTTATTGGATCCTCAAGCGAAAAAACCGTAGTGATCGAAACATCTTGCAGCATTTGTTGAAACTCACGTTCGGAAATATTTAAATACTCGCTTATTTCTCGATCTGTCACAGAG